>NZ_JAUBOZ010000050.1:0-57181 GCF_036700475.1 Microcoleus sp. T2B6
AGCTTGCAAATAGGTTCTATAAACCCGCCCGACCCCACGAAAAATCCTCTTATTGATATTGCTGCAAGATGTCAGTTTTAACCGACTTTAGCTATGAGACGGGGATTTCAATCCCCGGCGGACTGAAAGCAAAACCCGATCGCCCCAAAAGTGCGATCGGGGTCGATCGATGAGTCCGAGAGTCCGACAGGGATTGAAATCCCTGTCTCATAGCTGAAGTCCACTTAAGTGGACTAAATTGAACCACAGTTTGATGAGACTGAGAAATTTGATAACGGGCAGGCAAGCGTGAGAAATGGTTGGCAATTCAGTATGGTCTCTGACCCTAGTGAGTATAGGACGAAAAGAATATGGGTTTGTTGATCTAAGCTGTTGTGCATTTAATTGGTATGTTGAGGGCTGGCTTTCCTGCCCAACCCCTACTCCCCACAAGAGGAAAAATTTATTTTACTATGCAATTTAAATGCGGATTAACTGATTGATTTCGCTAATCTTAGGATTAGTAATTACAGCCCTGATTAATCGGTTAATGGGGATATAGCAACCGCCAAGGAGGTTTCTATACTAGCGTGTCTTTTTTATTCAAACTGACAACAAGGATTTTTTGTATCGGAGGCGGAATAGGGATAATTTATCGGACAATTCAGCAGAGAAAACACAATATCTTGGTTTATGAACTCGGATCGGGTGCAAGTTACCGCCCTTTATATATTCGGTTAACCGTACTAAAATAGCCACTTTGACGCGAGAACATTACCGCCCACTCTTCGTCGTTGATTTCAATATACAAAATCGCGATCGGCACAGACAGAGCGAGGGAGCATCTCATCTTTGTAAAAATACTTCTTCTGGCTCCTTCCTTCTTCTGGCTCCTTCCTTCTTCCTCTTTCCTTCTTCCTCTTTCCTTCTGCCTCCTGCCTCCTGCCTCCTGCCTCAAAACTCCAATTTCTAGCGGAGGGCTGCAAAGGTGAGATGCTCCCCAGAGCGATTGCCTAGTTATGGGGTATTAGTGACTTCCCTTCATTCCCTGTAGGCCAAAATTAGGTATAATTGGTTAGCGCGTATTATGATAAAAGTTTAAAAAAAGAATAGCCAGGGAGGGAAGAAGCCAAACCCGATAGTGATGAGTCATTACCCATCTAAAATCTCAAATCTAAAATCTAAAATCTAAAATCTCAAATTGTATGAGCTACATCAAGATATTGACCGCAAAATAAAACAGCCGAATAAACTGGTCACTTGTTCTGATTAGTAAAGTAGCGAAACGAATAAGGTATTAGGGCATAATGTTGAGAAAGATGGAACAGGGTATGGAACTAAATTTACAGAAATTTTATAGCGCCTGCAATCCCAGCTACACCCTGGCAGTAGCAAATCAAGAAGACAGACAATACTATATCGATTTCTCATCAGTGCGGGGCGGCACAATCGTAGAACAATTGGAGCGCACCATCAGCCGTCTGTCCCCGGATGCACCTACCTGTCAATTATTCACCGGTCACATCGGCTCTGGTAAATCCACAGAATTGCTGCGGCTGCAAGCTCAATTGCAGCAACAAGGATTTCATGTTGTTTACTTTGAGTCAAGTAAAGACTTAGACATGGCAGATGTAGATATCACTGACATTTTGTTGAGCGTTGCTCGTCAGGTGAGCGAAAGCATCGAGAAAATGAAAATCAAGCTGCAACCGACGGGTTTTAAAGCTTTGCTCAAAGGGGTTGCTGATGTTTTTCAAACTCAAATAGACTTGAGCGCGGAAGCTAATGTCCCTGGTTTTGGGGAAATAAATGCCAGCACGGAGGGAGAATTTTCTCTGGCGTTGGGAATTGGCAAAATTACTGCTAAGGCGAAAGATGCTCCGAATCTGCGATCGGAGTTGAGGCAATATTTGGAGCCGCGAACTAACGTAATTTTAGATGCACTGAATAAGGAGTTGTTGGAGCCGGCTAATCAAGAACTCAAACGCCAAGGAAAACAAGGACTTGTAGTAATTATCGACAATCTCGATCGCATACACCTGTGCGCGAAACCGACGGGGCGACTGCAGCCGGAATACCTGTTTGTCGATCGCGGCGAACAATTGGCAAGACTAAATTGCCACGTCGTGTATACAATTCCTTTGGTGCTGATTTTCTCTAACGATTTGGGCCAGTTGACCAATCGATTTGGGGTAGATCCGAAGGTTTTGCCGATGGTGCCGGTGCAGTTGAGCGACGGTTCTGAGTGCTCTGAGGGTGTGGAATTGCTGCAGCAGATGGTTCTGGCGCGGGCTTTTCCCACAGTGCACCCTTCGCAGCGCTATGCTTTGGTGGGCAAGGTTTTCGACTCTGCGGAAACTCTCGATCGCCTGTGTCGAGTCAGCGGTGGTCATGTCCGCAATTTGCTGCAACTGCTGTATGGCTGTCTGCAGAAACAAGACCCTCCTCTGTCGCGGGAAACTTTGGAAAATGTGATCGTCCAGCGCCGCCACCAGCTTACTTTGGCGATCGAACCCGATGAGTGGAAATTGCTGCGCCAAGTATCCGCTACCAAAACTGTGAACGGGGAAACTAAATACCAAATATTGCTGCGGAGTCTCTGGGTGTTTGAATACCGTTACGGCGAAGATTATTGGTTTGATGTCAATCCGATTTTGGCTGACGCCAAAGAGTTTCGGGAAACAGTTGAGAGTTGACGGTTGACAGTTGAGAGTTGAGAGTTGACAGTTGAGAGTTGACAGTTGACAGTTGACGGTTGAAATCGCTCTTGGGTCAAACGAAGTTCACTTCTAGCGGACTAAAGAATAAGGGCGTTATTGTAGCAGGATGTGCTATGAAAACTAACAAAAGTCAACACTCAAAAGTCAACAGCATTGCCCGATCAACAGTCAACAGTCAACAGTCAACAGTCAACCGTTAACAGTCAACCGTTAACAGTCAACAGTCAACAGTCAACTAACAAAAATGATTAAAGGCACTACTAAACTGTTGGGAGTAATTGGTCATCCCGTCGAACATTCTCTGTCGCCGGCGATGCACAATGCTGCTATTTCCCACTTGGGAGTCGATTTTGTTTACTTGCCGTTTCCAGTAAAACCAGAGGATTTAAAGGTTGCTCTTGCAGGATTTGCGGCGATCGGCGTTCGGGGATTTAGCATCACGATTCCGCACAAACAAGCAATCTTACCGCTGCTGTCGGAAGTTTCCCCGATCGCCCGATCGATCGGCGCAGTCAATACCGTGTACCTAACTGACAAAGGTTGGTGCGGCACAAATACTGACGTTGAAGGCTTTCTCGCGCCGCTGCAAACGGGGGGTTTTCAAACTTTCCAATCAGATTCAGATCCCCCTCGTAGGGCGGGCACGGGGGCACCGCCCCTACAAAGGGGGGAGAATTGTGTCAAAGTCCCCCTTCTTAAGGGGGATTTAGGGGGCTCTCCGGGTTCCGATTGGAGTCAGAAAGTAGCGGTAATTTTGGGGAATGGCGGGGCGGCGAGAGCTGTTGTGGCTGGATGCGCTCAATTGGGATGTGCAGAGATTCACGTTGTCGGCCGCAACGAACAAAATTTAGCGGAATTTCAGCAGAGTTGGGTCAATTCTCCGATGCCCGTGCAGAATTTGCAGGTGCATACTTGGGATAATTTGTCAAGTTTAATTTCGCAGGCAGATTTGCTGGTGAACACGACGCCTGTGGGGATGTATCCGCAGGGGGAAAAGTCGCCGGTTGCGGCTGGTGAGATCGATCGAATTTCAGCAGGTGCGATCGTCTATGATTTAATTTACACCCCTAATCCTACCCAGTTTCTCAAAGATGCACAGCTTAGGGGAGCGCGAGCTATTGACGGACTCGAAATGCTAGTTCAACAAGGAGCAGCCGCCTTAAAAATTTGGCTGGATAAAGAATCTGTCCCAGTCGATGTGATGCGCCAAGCTTTACGTCAGCATTTAGGTCTAGGCTAATGCCATTTCTTCAAAAAGTAGCTTTAGTTTTCCGAATTCCTATAAGTAGGAATTTGAGGCTGAATTCGCGCTAAGCTGAGAATTAAAATATACTTGCCCCGCAATTTATGAAATTTCGAGCTATCAGCCTTTTTTTTGCTACTTGCCTAATCGGAATTTTTAGTTTGGTCTTCACTCCACCTGCTTGGGCTCTGACGCAGATTAAACTTTCCGACCTTTCTTATCGCGAATGTCCCGCAGAAATGGGAGAAGGAACAGTCACCAGCGGCAGTTCTATGGAAGCTACCTGCTTTTTGATTACTGGGAAAGCTGAAAATAGCACGGGCAAACCAGTTGTCAATGCCGATATTTTCGGCCGCATTTATGATGCCGACGACAACCCGGTGATGCAAAACCGGACTCGCTTGGGTTCTATAGAAGAAGTTCCTCCCGGAGTTAGCGATTTTCAGCTCAGAATTTCCGTTGCAGCCAATCAGAGAACACCTTTGAAGCTCAAGCAATTTAAAGCTACAGGTTTTACTGGCGTGGTTCGCCGCTAACGAAACTATTTGAGATTTTAGATTGCTGATTTGAGATTTTGGGTTGGCTGGCCGTGAAATTGCGATGCAGTTTTCGATTTGAGATTTGAGATTGTTTCTGGTTGGATGGGAATGATAAAGTCAAGGTCAATAATTCCACATTTCCCCACTCCCCACTCCCCACTCCCCATCATTCCGGTAACACCGGAATTGATAGGAGATTGTTGAGTGGCTGGCAATTTCTCATTTCTCATGTACGATAAACTCCCCAGCTTTTCAACCGGGGAGTTTATCTAAAAATGTCAAATCTAAAATTTAGTTGTCGGCAGCTAGGTCGGCAAAACAATTTACGCTCGATGCTTAAAAACTTAAGCTTTTCAAACTACAAGGATGTTTGCAAGCTGGTCAAAAGACCGATCAAGAATTCAGATCCGAACTGAAGTACAAAAAACGCAATCAGTGGCGAAAAGTCAATCCCTCCCAAGGGGGGAATAATCGATCGGAATAGATTGAGGTAAGGATCAGTTAACTGACTCAAAATCGAAAACGGGGGGTCATACCAATTGATATTGGGGAACCAGCTTAACAGCACCCGAATAATCATCAGGGCTACATAGATTTGCAGAAATGTGGACAGCGTGGTTGCCAAAAGGCCTATGGAAGAACTCATAAATTTTGCTTGTAGTTTGAGTAAAGTTTACAGACACTTTAACTGTGAGTTTAGCATAGCTGGGGGAGTGACAGAGGAGGGAGAGGGGGGAGAGGGGGAGACCAAAAGCGTTTTTGTTGTTCCTTGCTCCTTCTGTCTCCCCCTTTTAGCTGGAAAGAACAAGAGAGAAATGTGCGACAGTTGACCGATCGCCCGCATTGATCTGCCAGACTAATCTAAAATTTTAAAGGGATTCAGGAGTCGGGGGCGATCGAACCCTCGCTGCCCGGCGCCGGCGCGTTGCCGTTTACGTCGCCGAGTTGCAGCCGCACGTCATCTATTGCCTGATTTAGCTGGGCAATTTTATCTTCTAAACTCAGCCTTGCTACTTCCATGCTGTCGGCTTCGAGTTGACCGGCTTTCCTCTGGCGGATCTTTCTTGTCTTTGCTTCTGAAGGTTCACTCAGCAAAGCTTCAGCAGCGCGACGCGACAGCACCGCGCCCAAAACTGCACCCACCAAGCCGCCAACTGCAGCTCCGGCAATAAATCCCCCTGTAAAACCCTCTCGATTGCTCATAGCTCAACTCAACTGCGCGATATTTCCTTGATTTGTTTATTTTGACACTATCCCGGTGAGAAACCGGGAGATTGTTAGTTGTCAGGTAGGCGTTGCAAAATTTGAGGAGGATGGTTGTGGGGTGTCCCGCCTGCTGTGAAAATACACGCCTTCGGGATCAGAGGCCCATCCCCCAAAACAATCAAAATCATCCCGCAATTATGCAACACCGTCAGGTAAGGCGAGAATTCCGACTTCAGAGTTAAAGCGGATCATTTCCAAAGATCGATCGCCATACAGATCTTCAATGTGCTCCAAGCAGCACTCGATCGCGAAATCGTTCAATTCAGTCGGCTCAACGCCGTACATATCCTGAAACACCTCTGAGTCTACCCGACAAAAGCGCGGTCGATCGGCATAAATTCCGCATTCTCGCGTCGCTCTGTCAAAATTGATACACCAACCGTCCTCTCCGACTAAGCTCAAATAGAGCGCTAATTCGTCTTGAGATAAATACTCGTCTAAGTCTGGGCGCTCTGTTGGGTCGAGGTAACAACAAGCACCGCACTGCTTTACGCAACGCCAAGTAGCCATAGTTTGATTTTAGATTTTTGATTTTAGATTTTAGATTCGGAGCATTATGTGGAAAATGCCAAACTTTAAGAGATTTGGGCTCTTCAAGTATATCAATTGCCAGCGCCGGGGACGGAGATCCCGAAGGGGCGGTTCGATTTTAGATTTTAGATTTGAGATTGGGGGGACTTTCCGGGAAGGGGCATCAAATCCCTGGTTTCCTGTGACTGAGAGGTCGATCGTAGTTTACATTTTGTTGAATTTTGTAAAGTTCCTTAAAAAATATGGTCGATCGCCCGGTAAAATCAGAAGCGGATTTTCTAATTCAACAATCTAGACTTAATCACTACAGTCAGGAGGACAAATGGACTTTATAACCGATCTTTTCAGTGGTATGGGTGGTGTAGACTACCAACTCATTGTTCAGGTAGCTTTACTCGCAGCAGTCGTGCTTTCTGGCCCGATCGTGATTTTTCTCTTGGCTGCTAAAGGCGGCGACCTGTAATTATAGCACGCTAGGCGGCGATCGATAGTTGGGAGTTTTGAGTTTTAAATTAGGCAAAATTCACAACGCTCGATCGCCAATTTTCGCTGCTGCACGAGATTTCCGATCAAATACCGACTGATCAAATACCCAGGGCGTGTTTAGCAGTTTGAATCAAATTCTCAAAAAAAGGTAGAGATACATCGACTTCTCTAGCATCTTTGCGGGAGTTGCCTAACAAACCGATGTTTTGTCCGGGTGCAACAGCCAAAACTTGCCCTTGAGAGTTGCGAATTCTCAATTCCTCGATCGAGCCTGCAGGAGATAGACTGCAAGAATAAGTGCGATCGCAGTAATCAAACTCAACTTTTCCGAACCTCGGCGGCCTCGAAGTAGCAGCATTTGCCGGTAGCCGAACGCCCAACAATTCTAACTCCACCGATGTCTTGCCATTAAAACTATTTTCCCGCAATCGGTAAGCAATATCAACCCGCCGAGGCAAAGGAAAATATTCGCCCCAACGCCAAGCAATCGCCTTCACACTAGCCGATACATTTCCATCTTGAGTTGCAGTTAGTTTAACGTGACCTCCTTTACCCACAATTTTCTGTTCTGTTATGCAAACATTAGGCGTCCAAAAGACAGGAGCCTTATTTTCAATCCCGCAAGGTTCCAGAGCATCAATTTGTCGGTAAAGGTCGAGATTAATCTCAGCCAAATCGGCTCGCACATCTACTGAAACCAGCGGTTTTAAGTGTTCCGGCTGCAAACATTGATTGGCAAAAATTGACAATTGGCTGCGGAATTGTTCGAGATTCTGGGCCGGCATAGAAAAACCGCCCGCCGCTTTGTGTCCGCCAAATTTAGTTAATAAATCCGCGCAAAAATTCAGCCCGTCAAATACATTAAACTCAGGAATTCCCCTCGCCGAACCCCTGATAATTTTAGCGGGCGGGCACGGGGGCACGGAGGAGGATGAGGTTGTAGGGGCGGTGCCCCCGTGCCCGCCCTCATCCTCAAAAGTACCAATAAACACAGGTACGCCGTAGCGTTCCACCAACCGAGAAGCTACAATCCCGATAACCCCGTGGTGCCAACCCGGTTGCACGACAACTAAAACTCGTTCTTGCTGCAAGTCGATCGCCCTTTCCTCGCACCAAGCAATTGCTTCCTGCTCAATTTCCTGGCACAACTCCTGCCTGCGCTGATTGATTTGTTCGCACTGCATCGCATTTTTGAGAGCCAATTCGCGATCGTCCGTAGTCAGCAACTCTATCACAATTTGAGGGTCAGCCAGCCGCCCCACAGCATTAATCCGGGGCCCAAGTCGAAAACCAATATCTTCAGGCTTTAAGGAATTTTGAGTAGGGGCGGTGCCCCCGTGCCCGCCCGTGAGTTTTGAGTTGAGAATAGATGAACTTTCCCCACTTCCCGGCTGCACTCCTGCCACATGAATCAAAGCCTGAATACCCGCCAATTGCGAGTGAGGCAACAGCCGCAAACCCCGCTTTACCCAACGCCGATTAACTCCTGTCAAAGGTGCTAAATCCGCAATAGTTCCCAAGGTAAATAATTCCAGCAGCGGATTCACCAATCCCCCAACTTTTTTCATATCCTGAGCCAAAGTAATCGCCAAAACATAAGCAACGCCTACGCCAGCTAAACCGCGATAAGGCGAAGATTCTGCAATTAATTTCGGGTTGAGAATAGCATCAGCCGGCGGCAGTTTTGGCGGTAAATCGTGGTGGTCTGTAATAATAACTTTGACACCGAGTTCTCGCGCTCTGGCAACCGGGCCGTAGGCTGCAATTCCGTTGTCAACCGTGAGAATGAGAGCGACACCTTCTGAGTGAAATTCTTCTACAATGCGATCGTTAATCCCATAACCTTCTCGCATCCGGCTGGGAATAGCATAATCCACATTCGCCCCCAGAGCCCTGAGAGCTCGCAGCAACAAAGCCGTGCTCGTCATCCCGTCAGCATCGTAGTCGCCGCAAATGGCAATTTTTTGCCCTCCCGAAATCGCCTCCCGCAACAATTTGACACTCGCAGCCAAATCTGGAAACTCATCCATTGGCGCCGGCAAAACCAGAGATTCCGGTTCGATAAACCCTTGCACTTCTGTAAGCGAATCGATTCCCCGGTTAATCAGTACCTGTGCCAGCAAGGGCGACAAACCGATTTCAGTGGCAAACTGTTCGGCTTGCTGTGGTTGAGGCGAATAAATTTGCCACCGTTGGTTTGGCAATCGGTGAAAATGCGGGGGTACAGATGTCGGTAGCTCTTGCACGGAAGCTGAGGTTTAAAGATACATGATTAATCTTACCGAATTAAGTGCCTCAGTCAATCAATTTTAGATTTTAGGTTTTAGGTTTTAGATTTTAGATTGATCCTAAATATGAGTTTTTTGGGTAAAATCCAAAGGTTGTTTGTAGGAAAGCTTTTTTCGGAATCTCTCACCGCACCCCAAGAGGGATACAAGCCCTGACAGCAGTCGTGAAGACCAAAAAATTTTAGACTCTAGTTCAAACCCCCCAGATTTATCTGTGGAGTCAGTCTAAAATCTCGAATCTCAAATCGACTGGCGGGAACCGCAGAACTAAGTGTAGCAGGCGTTTGCGCTGCCCGCCCTAGGGGGCAGACTACTAATTTAATCAGGAGACTTGCATGAGTGGCGATCGACCGTCGTGGTTTAAAATTGCATTACAGGTTCGAGGGTCTGTCATTCCCTCAATTTTGCCGCGCGTTTTGCTGTGCGGCGGATTTGGGGTGTTTATTTCCTTCCTGTACTTTTTCAACTTGCCAGTATCCTTGCCGATTTTGTCTAGCATTGTACCGAGTATTGTCCTCGGTTTACTGTTAGTTTTTCGGACAAACACAGCCTACGAGCGATTTTGGGAAGGTCGCAGATTGTGGGGTACTTTAAACAATAACATCCGCAATTTGGCTCGTCAAATCTGGGTAGCAATTGAGGAAAAAGACCCGCAGGATATCATAGAAAAAAAGTCAGCACTGCGCCTATTAGTTGCCTTGGCAGTGGCAATGAAACTGCACTTACGGCAAGAATCAGTCAATCCAGAGTTGGAGCCGTTAATGTCCCCAGCGCAGTACCAAAAGCTCAAATCGATGAACAATCCGCCCCTAGAAGTTGCCTTTTGGATTGAGGATTATATGCACGAGCAGTACGAGCGCAATTGCGTGGATGTTTATCAGTTAACTGGTATGAATGAGTTGCTCAACTCTATGATTGATGTATTAGGGGGCTGCGAGCGGATTTTGAAGACGCCTATCCCTTTGGCTTACGCGATTCACCTCAAACAGCTATTGTTACTTTACTCTTTGGCACTGCCCTTTCAAATGGTGAAGGATTTGGGTTGGGGAACCGGCCCTGTTGTTGCTTTAATTAGTTTTACTTTGTTCGGCATCGAAGAAATCGGCATTGAAATAGAAAATCCCTTCGGGCGCGATGCCAATGATTTGCCTTTGGACAATATGTGTGCTGCGATGCAGCGCAATATGGACGATTTAATTTCTTTATCTCCTAGCGTTCACCAACACCTGAAAGATAAGTAGAGTCATTCGATTTTAGATTTTAGATTTTAGATTTTAGATTGGTATATAAAAGATAAAATCTAAAATCTTCTGGTTAATTTTGAACCATCAACCGCATTAACCCAGGCAAGACTAACAATAAAGGCGTCAGCCAATCTCCCCGCCGCACGTACAAAGTCCGACGATTTTAGATTTTAGATTGGTATCGAAAATCTAAAATCGTATAACCTACGGGTTAATTTCTAACAATTAACCGCATTAACCCAGCCAATACTAACAATAAAGGCGTCAGCCAATCTCCCCACCGCACGTACAAAGTTCGAGTTTGCCGCCGATAAATAGTAGCATCTCGGACTTCATAGGTATTAATTCCAGACTTCCAAACCGTCTCGCCGCGAGGATTTACAAAAGCAGAGTAACCCGTATTAGTTGCGATAACTGCCCATCTATCAGTTTCAATTGCCCGCATCACATCTAGAGCATGATGTTGATCCAGCATTGGGGGTTTGTAATGGGCATTGTTGGAAGCGGTGATCATAAATTCGCCTCCCTTCGCCGCCTGATATCGGAAAATTTCAGCAAACGCCGAATCGTAACAAATTCCGACAATGGCGCGGCCAAACGGCGTATCAAACAATTGTTTAGAATTACCGGGTACTAAATGAGCATCTAAGGGAGAAAGCCGATTAATAATCCCGCCTAAAATTTCGTAAAAAGGGATATATTCGCCTAAAGGCACTAGCTTTAGTTTATCGTAGCGACCGACAATTTCTCCAGTGCGATCGATCGCCAATAAGCTGTTAGTGATACTATTATCTTGCTGTCCGAATCCTCCAACCCAAGCCACAACGCCGCGTTCGAGAATAGCTTGGTAAAAGGAAAGAGTAGAACGCTGATACTCGTTTGTCCAGATAAAAGGTAAAGCCGTCTCTGGAATTAACACAGCATCGACTTTCCTGTCGGCTAACTGTTTGTACCCAGCCGTGTAACCTTCCAAAGCGCGCCGCCACCCCCCTGAGTCAAACTTAATCTGGTTGGGAATATTGCCTTGAATGATGCCAATTTTTAATGATGTTCCCGCCTCTTGAATTAAAGGCCGATTGTACAAACTCCAGCCTGCAATATGCAAAACTAAAAATAAACCCGCAGGCAAAATATAAGCAACCGACTTCTTCCCTCGGACTTCTCCCTTCTTACCTCGGACTCTCTCCTGCTTCCATCCATCAGTTACATCAGTTACATCCGTTACACAATCCGTTGCCGAACTTCCTTCTTCCTTCTTCCTTCTTCCTTCTATAAAAGCTTCTGCGATTAAGCCATTTACTGCTACAATAGCGGCTGTTACGGCGCTGGGCCCGGAGAGTTGACCGAGGTGCAATATTGCTAAATTGTGCGGGCTTTGCGTGTAAGATAGTGATGTCCACCACAGCGAACCTGTACTCCAAATACTTTCTAAGGCACACCACAAAGCTGTGCCAATTAAAATGCGAATCACAGGCAAGATGCCTGTGCCACTAATTTTTTGGGGAATCACAGGCAAGATGCCTGTGCCACTAATTTTTTCGGAAATCACAGGCAAGATGCCTGTGCCACTAATTTTTTCGGAAATCACAGGCAAGATGCCTGTGCCACTAATTTTGGAAATTGCGATCGCAAATAGCCACGCCCAAACGGCGACTAATGCTGCTCCCCAGAGGGTGATGAATGCCCAGCAAAAAAGTGCGATCGCCAAACTCGGCCACCAAGGAACTCCCAACCAAGTCATCGGGTGAATTCCCATAATCCAAGATAAAGCTAATCCGTGATAGCCAATTCCCCAGAGTGAAGGAAGAAGGAAGAAGGAAGAAGGAAGAAGGAAGAATTTTTGTTGTTTTACTTCTTGCTTTGGTCTTTCATAACTAACAACCAAAACCCACAGGGGAGCTAATGCTACCCAAGCCAATAGCCAAGCATTTACTGGTGCGGTTGTCAATGCCATCAAAATGCCGCTGAAAAGTGCGATCGCCCAGGCTAATGTTTTGGATTTATGAACCACGAGTTTTTCAAATTTGTGCCTGTTAAATATCGCCACTTTGATGATTGCCAAAAATAATAATTCTTAATCAATATATCAGATCGATCGGGAAGAAGGAAGCTCGGCAACGCGCAGTGTACGAGATTTAACAGATTTAACGGATTTAACTGAGAAGTTGCACCATTCTCAATAAGCTTTTTATGAACAGGCAAGATGCCTGTTCCACAAGAAAATTCACTCTTTGTGGAACAGGCCGGAAAGCCTGTTCCTGAGAATGGTGCAACATCTCAGATTTAACGGATTTAACAGAAAAAAATCTATCAAATTATACTTGCCCAAACAAAAAGCGCCCCTATTTCTAGGAGCGCTTTTTGTTAATCAAAAGCTAAATTTAGCCGTTGATGGAAGGAGCAACCAAAGCTACGGGAGTTGTTTCACCGGCCGCCAAGTCGAGAGGGAAGTTGTGAGCGTTGCGCTCGTGCATCACTTCCATACCCAAGTTAGCGCGGTTGATGACATCAGCCCAAGTGTTGATGACGCGACCTTGCGAGTCGATAACCGATTGGTTGAAGTTGAAACCGTTCAAGTTAAACGCCATCGTGGAAATACCCAAAGAGGTAAACCAGATACCGACAACTGGCCATGCACCTAACAAGAAGTGCAAAGAACGGCTGTTGTTAAAGCTCGCGTATTGGAAAATCAAACGACCGAAGTAGCCGTGGGCTGCAACGATGTTGTAGGTTTCTTCTTCTTGACCGAATTTGTAACCGTAGTTCAAAGATTCAGTTTCGGTTGTTTCGCGAACCAAAGAAGATGTTACCAAGGAACCGTGCATGGCGGAGAACAGAGCACCGCCGAAGACACCAGCAACTCCCAACATATGGAAGGGGTGCATCAGGATGTTGTGCTCGGCTTGGAACACGATCATAAAGTTGAATGTGCCGGAGATACCCAAGGGCATACCGTCAGAAAAGCTGCCTTGTCCGATCGGGTAGATCAAGAATACTGCGGTGGCTGCTGCAACTGGTGCAGAGTAAGCGACGCAGATCCAAGGACGCATACCTAAGCGGTAGGACAATTCCCATTCACGACCCATGTAGCAGAAAATGCCAATCAGGAAGTGAAATACTACCAATTGGTAGGGGCCGCCGTTGTACAACCACTCATCGAGGGAAGCTGCTTCCCAGATGGGATAGAAGTGAAGCCCGATCGCATTCGATGAAGGAACAACAGCACCAGTAATGATGTTGTTGCCGTACATCAAGGAACCAGCAACTGGTTCGCGGATGCCGTCGATGTCCACTGGAGGAGCAGCGATGAAGGCGATTATGTAGCAGATGGTAGCGCTGAGTAGAGTTGGGATCATGAGCGTCCCGAACCAACCTACATAAATGCGGTTATCCGTGCTAGTTACCCAGTTGCAAAACTGCTCCCAAACGTTGGCGTTTTCGCGACGCTGTACGGTTGTTGTCATAAGAAACATTCGGTAAGTGGGAAACGACTCGGCGGTTTCAACCGCCTTGAATCCCTTGCGGGGCTGGAGAGGTATGGTTGCCTCTCCGGTGAGGTATGGTTGCCTCAATCTCCTTTTCGGGGTAATGTTCGCTTCGCCAAGGTTATCGGGGCTTGTCACGCTTACAGCACTGTCTCAGTGACTTTAAGGCTGTTTAACTGTAAACAACAGAGCGGAAAACTAGCGTCGCATTTTCCGGTGTTATGACCCCAATAACGTAGTCAGTGAAGACTTAGGCTGGTCAATACAGCTTGCTTGATTTCTCTTACAAGCTCAGTGGCTTTAGCCCTGAGTTACTGACTTGGTTTATGATGGCTTAATTGAATTTTCAAGGTTCGTTGTGGGGATGCCCCACGCTTATATTAGTAACACCATTCACTCTAGTTTGCCAAGGGATTACTGCTGACAATTTAAAGATTTTACAAACATTTACAAAAATTGGATTCTTGGTAAATATTTATAGTTTTTTACAAAGCAATATTACCCACATAACCGGTTAAATATAGCGACCTGAAGAACTGAATCTATTAGCTGTAGATGGGTTCAGCAGTTTTAGCAAATTATTTTTTTCAGGTCGATTCTCTTTCTGTTTAAATATCTCTTAATTACGTCTGGGGGAGAGGATTTTTAATATTTATTCACATATAGCCGGTGGATTCTGCGAGGGGAAATTTTTATCGGGAGAATAGTGAAAAGCGGGTTTCTAGTGCGGGCTGCATTCTCAATAATCTCCAATCCACGGGGTTTATTGACGAAAAAAGAAACCCGGTTTCTGAAGCGCTGGGCAATAGAAATCAACCGGGTTTCTGAGGATGAGTCCGCAAGTTCTGCGTAAAAATTAGGCTTTAGCCTGGGGGCCACTTCATCTGCCGTCCGCCGAGAATGTGAAGGTGCAGGTGGTCTACAGTTTGGCCGCCGTCGCTGCCGCTATTAATGACGACGCGATAGCCGTTGCTAAGTCCGAGTTGTTCTGCTACCCGTTTGACAGTCAGCAGCAAGTGCCCCATGAGAGCATGATCTCCCGACTCGGCATCGGCTAATTTGGCAATAGGCTGTTTGGGAATGACGAGGATGTGGACGGGTGCTTGCGGATGGATATCTCGGAACGCGAGGGCCAAGTCGTCTTCATAAACGATGTCTGCCGGAATCTCTTTGCGGATGATTTTGCTGAAAAGCGTTTCTTGAGTTGTCATGGGTGTTAACGAACGAAGGAAGAAGGAAGAAGGAAGAAGGAAGAAGGCGGAAGGGGGAAGAGGGAAGAAGGCCCAAGTGGGAAGTGGGAAGAGGGAAGGCCCAAGTGGGAAGGGAGAAGGGGAAGTGGGAAGAGGGAAGAGGCAGCAGGAGAGAGGGAAGAGGAGAAAAAGAAGAGGCAAGGAAAAGTTTTCTTGCCTCTCCCGATATTCATTAGTCATTGTTAATCATAATAGATGATGAATCAAGGACAGGCAAATTAAGGATAAAGAAAAATGCTTGCTAGGGTTTGGAGTGCATCGATCGTTGGAATTGACGCGGTAAAGGTGGGTGTTGAGGCTGATGTGTCAGGGGGGCTACCGAAAATCGTCGTTGTGGGGTTGCCCGATTCTGCGGTGCAAGAAGCTAAAGAAAGGGTTAAGGCTACGCTAAAAAATTCTGGATATGCTTTTCCGATGCGGAGTATTGTGATTAATTTGACTCCGGCGGATTTGCGGAAGGAGGGGCCGAGTTTTGATTTGCCGATCGCCATTGGCATTTTAGCAGCATCCGAACAAGTCAGCGGTCAACTTTTGGGAGATTATTTGTTTTTAGGGGAACTTTCTTTAGATGGGAGTTTACGGCCTGTGGCTGGGGTTTTGCCGATCGCCGCTGCTGCTCAAAAAATGGGTATTTCGGGGTTGGTTGTACCGGCTGGTAACGCGCAAGAAGCGGCTTTGGTGCACGGAATATCTGTTTATGGTTTTGAGAATATTTTTGCAGTTACTGATTTTTTGAACAATCCTGAAGTTTATTCGCCTGTAGAAGTAAACGGTAGAGAAGAGTTAGCCAAAACCCGGTTTTCGGGTCTAGATTTAAAGGATGTAAAGGGGCAAATTCACGCGCGGCGGGCTTTGGAAATTGCGGCGGCGGGGGGACACAATTTAATTTTTGTGGGGCCGCCAGGGAGCGGTAAGACTATGTTGGCGAGGCGTTTGCCGGGTATTTTGCCGCCGCTGACTTTTGATGAAGCTTTGGATGTGACTCAAATTCATTCGGTGGCTGGGTTGTTGAAGGATAAGGGGAGCTTGGTGGGCGATCGACCTTTTCGCAGTCCTCACCATTCGGCATCTGGCCCTTCTTTGGTAGGTGGCGGCAGTTTTCCGCGTCCGGGTGAAATTTCTTTAGCACATCGCGGCATACTTTTTTTGGATGAATTAACTGAGTTTAAAAGAGATGTTTTGGAGTTTTTACGACAACCGCTGGAAGATGGTTATGTGACGATTTCTCGGACTAGACAATCAGTGATGTTTCCGGCTCAATTTACATTAGTTGCTAGTACGAATCCTTGCGCTTGCGGTTATTACGGCGATTCGATTCAACAGTGTACTTGTTCGCCGCAAAAGAGGGAGCAATATTGGGCAAAACTTTCGGGGCCTTTGATGGATCGGATTGATTTGCAAGTGGCCGTAAATCGTTTGAAACCCGAAGAAATTACGCGACAGCCGACGGGGGAGGAGTCGGAACCGGTGCGGGTGAGGGTGCAGCGGGCGCGAGAGCTCGCTACTCGCCGTTTTCAGTCGGAATCTAGTTTGCGCTGTAATGCGGAAATGCAAAGCAGTCACATTAACACATGGTGTCAGTTGGATGATGCTTCTCGGAATTTGTTGGAGATGGCGATTCGGAAGTTGGGGCTTTCGGCGAGGGCGAGCGATCGCATTTTGAAGGTTGCTAGAACTATTGCTGATTTGTCGGGGGATGAAAGCTTGAAAACGAATCATGTGGCGGAGGCGGTGCAGTATCGGACGATCGATCGGATGCAGTAAGTCAATCGATTTTAGATTTTAGATTTTAGATTTTAGAGGCGACCCCACGGATAAATGCGGGGGCTCTTCTGATTTTCGATTTTCGATTTGGGATTGATTCCACGGATAAATCACGTGGGGGGTACCACCTTTGAAATTCTTGGTCAGCAACGGCTCAAAACACACAAGACCCCGATACCCGACTTCTTAAAGAAGTTGGGAATATAACAGTTGATTCGGCGATTTAAATCGCTTCTAAACATACAAAGTCCCAGCCGAGGGGGACTGAGGGATTAAGGGGGTATTTAAGCTGGATTGATGTTGTCCAATTATTTAATTGAGCCACTGAAACGCCCCGATTTTCCCATGTTTATTGTCGGATTTTGTGCTGCATAGTGCCAGGATCACTGGTGACACTTGTGTAAGTTCTGTTAGTGTTAGATTGGGGGAGGCGACAGCAAACCAAGGCAGCAGTTAAAGTGGCGATCTAGGAAGCTTTAGACCAACTGCCCGAAAGCTAATCAACTCAATTGTATCAGCGCAAATATCAAGAGGTTTATCAGCACGTCTAGGAATCTTATTCTGAGGCCACACGCAGTATTTAGACCACTGCAGCTTGAAGCTGGTGTCAATGCCACCCACCCACAGCTTTTGTCAAAAATTCCTCATAATTTCATCAAAAATTCATCAAGTTTTTACCCACTTTTTGTCATTTTTACTGTAATTTATGATACCGATCGCCCAAGTTGCCCGAAGATCCACAACGGCAGAATTTTTAATATTTAATTTCCCGCTCTCCCTCTCCCTCGCTCTCCCTCGCTCTTCCTCGCTCTTCCTCTTTCTCTCGCCCCCTCTCCCTGTTTCACCCTAAAATTTGAAATTTTTGAGTGACGAATTATGGCACGATCGCAGCGCGTTTTGATACCATTCAATCAAGCGCAAGACAATCAGGGAATGCACTGGAGGTGTGTAAATGGAGCTTTTCGCAGAACAAAAACGGTGCTTGGATTGCTTGGTAAGCTCGATCGAGCAATTGGGAGGTCAAGTAGACATTCCCAAGCTGGAGCAGATAGCTGAGCTAATCATTCAAACAATGAGAGGGCCTTGGCGCTACTTTCACACGTCGGAACACATTTTTGAGGTCGGGGGGTCAGTCGATCCGATCGAGGTGCTGGCTGCGCTGTTTCACGACCTCGTGTACGTGCAAGTCGATCAGGGCGTTAGTTTCAATATTAGCAGCGCCCTTTGTCCTTTTGTCAAAGAGGTGCGATCGCAGTTAGTTATTAGAAATGAAACCGAACTGCCCGACGATGCCATGTATCACCTAGTGGCCTCAGTATTTGGGTTTATTCCCGGCAAGACTCTCTCTCCGTTTGGCGGCCAAAACGAATTTTTGAGTGCCGTTATTGCTGCCAAATCTTTGGAGCCTTTTTTGCCAGCTAGTACGATCGCCGAAATCGCCGCTTGCATCGAAGCTACTATCCCTTTTCGTCCCGTTTCGCCCAGCGGTTTGAGCGCGATCGAACTTTTGCACCAGCGTTTGGTAAGTGCGAACCGCGATTTTAACTTGGGATGGAGCGATGCCCAAATCGTAGAAATTGTCAAGCGTGCTGTCAGGTTAGCCAATCGGGATGTAGAGAATTTTGCCTCTCCCAATTCCTCTAATTTTTTAGACAATACCTGGAATTTGATGCCAGAAACCAACCACGAATTGACCAATGTTAATTCCTATACTGTTGCCGGATATCGCAGGTCTCTGCAAAAAATGGAAGGATTTTTGAACTTCCTCAAACCCGAACTGGTTTTCCAGCAGTTTATGCAAGAGCCGGACGATGCAACCTACGCTAACCTGATTGCTAGAACTCGCAAAAATATCGAAGTTGCTAAACTTTATCTGGGGGTCAAGCTAATTACTATCGCCATTTTAGAAGCTCTTTCCTACCGTTTGGGGCGCGATATTCCGCTTTCAACTATGATGGGAGAATTGCGTACACCAGGATTTAAAACCTCGGTTTTGGAGGATTACTTACCCAACAGACAGAGCGCCTACCCCTTAGACAGTCAGTTGCAAAGAGAAGTGTTAGACCTGCTAGAAATAGGACGCAATCAAGAATCGCGCTATGATATTAAAAACTCCCCGGTTTCTACGTTTATTATCAAATCTATCGGCTTTGCTGAAACAGAAAACTTTTTGAAGAAAGCTCAAGAGTTTTTTGCAGATCCTACTTCTTCGGAAGAGTTTCTCTCTTACTGCGCTCCCGATGTCATCGAGACCATCACCTCCGGCGTGATGAAACTCTTTGACAGCAGGAAGACGGCTTTAGGGAAAGTTAAATTAGTTCACCAAACTGTTTCTTAGGATAGGTTGGCACACTCTTAAAACGTTTTCCACCGCAGAAACCAGGTTTCTTGAGTTCAGCCACAATGTCCGGTTAGTCTGAGATGTTGCACCATTCTCGCTTAACAGGCTTTCGCGCCTGTTTCACAAAGAATGAGTTTTCTTGTGGGGAGTAGGGTTTGGGCAGGAGATTCCGCCTATAGCAGGCTTATTGATAATGGTGCAAGATTTCACTTTAAACCCTAAAAAAAAGTCCTCTTTAACTAATATGTTGCACCATTCTCAATAATCCTTTTTTGGGCGGGCTAGAAGCCCACCCCACAAGAAAATCTACTCTTTGTGGAACAGGCATCTTGCCTGTTCTTGAGACGCAAGATGCCTGTTCCACAATAAAATTTATATTTTGTGGAACAGGCATCTTGCCTGTTCTTGAGAATGGTGCCAGATATCAGCTTTAAAGGACTTTAGCGATGAGTCTGGCGTTTGAACCCCTGGCAAACTAATTCGACATCAAACTTCTATTGCGGTGAACCAGTCGCACCCTCTGCGCCGGAGTTGCTTTCAGGTACAGCCGTATCCGTAGGATTAGACTCGCTCCGGCTTTCGGTATTAGTTTCGCCGCTGGTACCTGCTCCAGGAGCGCCCTCATCTTGAGTTGGAGAAGGAGTAGCTGAACTCTCAGGTGCTGCAGTTGGCGGAGTGGAAGCTGGCTCATCCTGCGGATTCGGAACCGTAGTATTGGTATTATTTGACGGCGAAGATGGAGACGGCGCTGCTTGCTGAGCGGGTGCATCTTGCTGCTGTGAATTTGGAATTGTAATATTGATATTGGGAGCCGGACTTGGTTGAGGAGCCGGAGTTGCGTTTTGAGCTGGACTTGGTTGAGGACTCGGCGTAGCCTTTTGAACGGGAGATGGTTGAACCGGAACCGGAACAATCTTTTGAATTATCGTTTTTTCTCTCTCTATAGTCCGAGTCGGAGCTGGTGTTGCTGAAGGCTGATTCGCTTTCGGTACAACAATCACAGGAGCAGCAGTAGGAGTAGGAGCCTCCTCACCCCGATTGAAGTAATATACACTGCCCAGAACTAAGCCTACCAAAGAAGTAAGAAGAATCCCTAACAGTAACCCGCGACCAGCATTCTCGTTATCGCGGACTTCTTGGACTCCTACTTGGCGGTGGTTTTCGGCAATTTCACCCTGTACATAACCTTGGTGATGAGCTGCTTCTTTAGAAGCCTTCGCAGTTGTACTCGGAACACTTGTAGTGGTTCGCGTTGTACTGACGTGACCGTTAGTTGCATCGGTGTGAACTTCTTGATGAATTTCACGGCTAGAGCTATTTTCTTCGTTAGGTTTCATAATTATCTTCGCCACAACTATTCAAAAAATATTTGTCTGTAGGAGATGCTCTGGTTGGAAAACTTGAGCTAAGCTGTTGAGCATTTGAATCACTTATTTCAACTCACTGTCAAGATTCAGGCAAGATTCATGTGTAAGCATTTGGCGTTTTGCTCATACCCAGTTTAAATGCTTAACAGCTTTCTGCTTCGGGAGTTTAGAGAACTTTTGGTTTTTCCTTCATTTGTATCGAATCTAACTCGCCAATATATTAACCAGGCTCTACCCCCAGAGTGATTGCCCAAGTCTCCAAAGGAATAGGATTAGCCGGACTTCAACAAAGAATACCCGCTAAATGAGTTATTTATAATGCTTGCTGTGCAAGCATATAGCAAGCCTTGCAGGAGTCGTAAAAATTTTACGACTCCTGCAAGGCTTGCTATATTTATAAAGCCAGTTTGTGCTTGAAATTTGTTCAAGTCCGGTTAGATAACCACAATTAAGTTTTTAGTAGTAAAGACAAGTTTTTTCTCATCTAAGGTGTCACGCATTTAAATTGCATATTCAGGGCGGGCTTTCTGGCCCAACCCCTACTCCCCACAAGACGGCGAATTGTTTGTTGACATTCTATTTAAATGCTGAACAGCTTATCAATAGATGATAGTCGTACTCACTACCAACAAGCTTGATTACGGGATATTAACCGGACAGGAGCCTTACTAACAACTGAGTTTTTTACTCGGTTCTTTCAATGATGATGGTAAGGTGAGCGACTAATGCACCTATCGCTCCTATTGCTGCAATGACTGGAAACAAGGCCGCACCGATGACTCCACCGACTACTCCCACCGTCAGAGGAACTTCTACCAAAATCCGTCCCTCTTCATTTTTGATAATGATGCGGCGGATATTTCCTTCGTGAATCAGTTCTTTAACTTTAGCAACCAAATCGTCCCCGTTAATCTTCAATTCCTCGACGCTAACTTTTTCTTGAGTATAAGTAGGGGTTTCTAAAGGAGTCGTTTCAAAATTAACTTCACTAATTTTGTCGGCCGAAACTTTGTCAGATACAGGTATTGATTCGAGTTCTCTTGTCCCGACTGGTTCTTGTAGGCGTTCTGTAGGTGTGTCCATTTTTTGTTCTCCTTTTAGGTAAAAGTATTTTTGTATAGAATTATATTGAAATATAACACGCAACTTTTTTTGAATCAATCATTCTTTTGGGTGATCTTGCTGCTGCTGTCGTGCTTTTCTGAAGGTTTGATGATGAAAATTGCCTCACTCTCTCGCTTCTGGGGTTATCCCATCTGTCCCTCTCTCCTTGTGCGGTTTAGTTAACTGTCTGCTTCTAACCCCCGCACCGCGTAACCCTTGAAAAACTTCCAATCCAGACAGCGAAAGGATGAGAGCGACTTTCACACTCTCTGAGGCTCAGACTCAACAGGTGTACAGGTTGAAATACTGACATTGTACTGAAAGTACGATCGTCCCGCCGTGTATAGAATTACCACCTCTCGTTCGGGAAACCGCACATGGAAACCGTCGCTTACTTTCCTCAAATGTCATTTCAATTTAGCTCAGTGCGATCGCCCAACCAAACCCCACCCCCCGATGTTCCTCAAATCAACATCTTAGAGTTTCTAATGAGAATTGCCTAAAATCAAGGGGGAGGAGAAGAAATAATGATCGAAATATTACCGCAACCAAACCAACTTCGTCAAATTGAAGTTGAAGTTGGGGAAAATTCGGGTACAATAGAATTATTTATTTCTGCTTCCTCTTGATTCTCCGTCTCCGATTTGCCAGCGACAGAATGTGAATTTCAAGTTGGTGCCCCGACGGTACTTTTGTGGAAACTTTTAAGGCAGGTTAAGGGGATGTGTGGAATGTGAGTTTTAGTTGCGATCGCACAACTTTAGCATCTGCCGGGAAAAATTTCCTCGGTGAAACTTTGGAGTGTCCATGCGGCTAAAGTATAAGCTGCCGAACTTGACAAATTGCTCGCCATCGGCTGTCCCTGGCTCGGAGACTACCTACAATACAATATTCGGGTTGAGTGCGATCGGCATTTGTGCAAAAAAACTGACAATTGAGATTTATTGGCAATTGCCGGAAACCTGTTTTGCCTGAATTTTAAAATCGGGCGATCGGCGGCCGATTTGTCGCTATTCTTGTCTTATTGTAATATAATTTGACGCAAGGGGTAATACGAAATGTACTGCCACAGGTCGCAGATGTCTATCCATCTGAACCAAGTTAATGTCATCAAACATTAAAAATAGTTATGACTGTTATATTCGGATTAGCAAAATCTTGGATATATAAAATTTACTACATAGTCAAGTTTCAAAAGGGTGTCTGCTGTTAAATCAATCTAACCTGCAATATCGTTTCGGGGGACACCAGCACGATTTAAGACAAAAAAAATCCTGCTGAATTAACTCGATTCCAGGGAGCAGAGGGAAGTTGATAACTAAGCTATAAAAAGAGTTGAAAAGGCCGTCTAAATAGTAGGCAAGACTCCAGCAGCCAACCGCAACTGCCAATTACCAAAGGAGGGAGCAGTGTATGAAACTGACGGGTTGAGTCCCCTAAAATCGCCGCTTGGTTTGCGATCGACTCTACAGGAATTAACCCTGTACGACTTTTTCCTAGAATCTGAGTGTCAGGGGGACGAAGTTGCTAAAATTTTTCAAGCAAACCCTTTAGTTCCTGGCATCATCATCACTCAGCAAGGAAAGTTTATAGGGATGATTTCGCGGCGGCGTTATTTTGAACACATGAGCCGCCCCTACAGCTTGGAGTTATTTTCTCAACAGCCTTTGTTCATACTCTACCGCTTTACTAAAACGGATATGTTGGTTCTCGATCGCGAAACCTCAATTATGACAGCAGTGCGGCAGTCTTTGGAGCGATCGCCCGAACTAATCCACGAACCAATTGTAGTACAGGTAGAACCGGAAACTTACAAACTTTTAGACGTACACCAACTGCTGCTTTCTCAGTTGCAAATTCACGAGTTATCAACCGTGGCGATGCGAGAGTCGCAAGCGCAATTGAGACATCAAGCCCAACAGCTCGAACTTGCCCTGCTGGAACTTCAGCGCACTCAAACTCAACTAATTCAAACAGAGAAAATGTCTTCTTTGGGGCAGTTAGTAGCAGGAGTAGCTCACGAAATCAACAATCCGATCGGCTTTATCTACAGCAATTTGCACCACGCTAAAGAGTACACGCAAGCTTTAATGCAGATGCTTGACATCTACCGACAGCACTGTCCCGAACCCATCGCAGCAATTGAAGCGGAAGCAGAAAAAATCGAACTCGATTATTTGCTAGAAGACTTGCCAAGAGTCTTAAGTTCTATGCAGCAAGGTGCAGAAAGAGTGCGCGACATCGTTTTGTCGCTGCGGAATTTTTGCAGATTAGACGAAGCTGAAATGAAGCAGGTCAACATTCACGACGGTATCAACAACACGATTATGCTGTTGCAAAGCCAGCTTAAAGCGAAACCGGGGCAGGAGGCGATCGAAATTCACAAAGAATACAGCGAATTGCCGCTGGTGCAGTGCTATCCCGGACAGCTCAATCAGGTATTTATGAATATTTTACTTAATGCAATTTACGCTCTTGTTGAGTCTAATACATACGAAAATGTCGATAAAAACAACCATAAAAAGTCGCAATTAGGCGATCAAAATCAGTCTTGTACAACGACTCAATCATCAGTTTCTAACTCTACCAGCCTGATTCCTACGATTCTGATTCGCACCGAGTTAATTGAGAAAAAAAAGGTAATAATTAAAATTTCTGACAACGGCCCGGGGATGACAGAAGATGTTCGGAAGCGGTTGTTTGACCCTTTCTTTACTACTAAGCCGGTCGGCCAAGGAACGGGTTTGGGGCTGTCGATTAGCTATGAAATTGTTGTCAACCAACACGGCGGCGCATTGAAGTGCTTTTCGGAACCGGGAAAAGGAGCAGAATTTGCGATCGAAATTCCGCTTCAACAGTCTTCTCTAGCACAGATTTTGCCTCGCTTTGCGTGATATAGCAGAAGGAAGAAGGCAGAAGGAAGAAGGCAGAAGGCAGAAGGCAGAAGGCAGAAGGAAAAAGGCAGAAGGCAGAAGGCAGAAGGCAGAAGGCAGAAGGAAAAAGGCAGAAGGAAAAAGGCAGAAGGAAAAAGGCAGAAGGAAGAAGGCAGAAGGCAGAAGGCAGAAGGCAGAAGGCAGAAGCAATAAAAGTTAGGGACTCGGCTGTTGAAGCTGCTTCTTGTCAAACTTTCGTTCTTCTCGCTTGAGACTAAAGAATAAAGCCCGTCGGCTACCGCGAACCTTTGCAAACCCACTTCCACAAAGGATGACTCGGCCCCTGTTGGCGAATGCGGCGAACTTGTTGTTCCAAACCCTGTTTTTCCCGCAGGGGCAATCCTCGCACCATATTGCGACTTTGCCAAGTTAGCACTGCTAAAGTCATTCCCAAGCACAAACCCAAACCGAGAGTCGGCCAACGATTAAAAGATAAACCGTAGCGCACCGCCGCCCAAGTGAAGTGTTCTAACCACAAAGCGATTTCGCGGCGCAAACCCCAAATGCTCAAAGAACCGACGCTAATCCACAGCAATATCACAGTTAACCAGCGGCCGTAAACTGTTAGTTTGTGAAGCCTTTGGACTTCAATTTCAAAAGTTTGGTCAGTAGTCATTTGTTATTTGTTATTTGTTATATTATGTCCGGTAGATTACCCCTAATACGGTAGGGGCGGGTTCACGAAAAATATCTGCCAATAATTGACAATATCAAAAACCCGCCCTTTTAATCGCTCGATTGGACATGATATTATTTGTCATTTGTTATTTGCCATTTATCATTGGTGATTGATTATTGATGATTTATTATTAGTCAGTCAACAGTTAACCGTCAACAGTTAACCGTCAACAGTTAACCGTTAACAGTCAATTAAACTTCCTCTGACTGGTTGATTCCTTCTGCGGGGACGGGGATAGACTGGCCCGGGCGACTGCGCCACCAAGCTAGCAGCGTACTGGCAATGAAAATACTCGAATACGCACCCGCAATAAAACCGACAATCAAAGCTAAAGCAAAGTATTTGAGGGTTTCGCCGCCAAACAAAAAGATTGAAAACAATGTCAGCAGCGTTGTCATCGTCGTGTTAATTGACCTTCCCAGCGTCTGCATGACAGCATCATCGACAATTTGATTGATTGGCTGTCCCGGATTTAGCTTGATTACTTCGCGCACGCGATCGTAAATTACGACTGTATCGTTAACAGAAAAACCGATAATTGTCAAGAGAGCGACCACAAATAAGCTGTCAACTTCCACTCCTTGAACTAAACCCAAAAACGAGAAAACACCAAGAGTAACCAACACGTCGTGGAATAGAGCAACGAAAGCAAAAAAGGCATAATCCAACTGAAACCGGAATGTTAGATAAACCGTAATTCCGGCAAAAGAAAGAAATAAAGCCAACAATCCCGAAGTAAATAATTGTTTACCGAGGGTAGGCCCAACCGTATCGATTTGAGTAGATTGAGGAGAAAAAGTGCCTATCTTTTCGCTCAAAGCTGTTTGCAAATTAGTCCGCTGTTCGACATCCAAAGTTTTTGTTCGCAGTGACAAACCGCGCTGTTCTTTGCCGATAACTTGAAGGCTGCTGCCACCTAAACCTTGGGTGTCCAGGACTTCACGGACAGCAGCAAGATCGATGGGTTTACAATTTTCCGGTTTCGTGCAGTCGAGCTCAAATTGCAGGCGAGTGCCGCCGACAAAATCTAAACTTGGGCGCAGCGGTGCGCGGATGTCGGGACGACTCCAAGAAATCGCCATCGACACTATACCTGCGAGGATTATAGCGGCGGAAATACTCCACCAGAGCGATCGCTGTTTGATTACACTGAATTTCATAATTTAGCGGGAATTGGGAATTGGGCATTGGGAATTGGGCATTGGGCATTGGGCATGGGGCATTGGGCATTGGGCATTGGTAATTAATTTACAACTAATTTTTAGCGGTTTGTAGCTGACAACTCTTAGCGATTACCAACTACCAATTACCAATTACCAATTACCCATTAGCTATTAGCAGTTTTCGACAAACCGGGACAGAACCACTGAGGTTTCCGCAATGCTGGAAAGCTCAATACTACGAACAGCAGAGTGCGGCTGCAAGTGAGCG
This sequence comes from Microcoleus sp. T2B6, assembly GCF_036700475.1. Classification (NCBI taxonomy): domain Bacteria; kingdom Bacillati; phylum Cyanobacteriota; class Cyanophyceae; order Oscillatoriales; family Microcoleaceae; genus Microcoleus; species Microcoleus sp. T2B6. Next base: position 26,651 of record NZ_JAUBOZ010000050.1, read on the forward strand.
CCGTAAACATACTCACTCCCACCCCCAATGCCAGAGTTACAGCAAACCCTTTAACTAAACCAGCGCCCAACCAGAACAAAGCAGCACAAGCAATAACTGTTGTGACGTTACCGTCTAAAATGCTGGAAAAAGCGCGGTAAAAACCCGATTCTACCGATCGATAAAGCGATTTCCCCGCCCGCAACTCTTCCCGCGTGCGTTCAAAAATCAGCACGTTAGCATCCACAGCCATCCCGATGCTGAGCACAAAACCAGCTATTCCCGGCAGCGTCAATGTCACTCCCAAAAGCACGAAAGCTGCCCAAGTTAATAGAGCATAAATTAACAGCGCAATATTGGCAATTACGCCGGGGAGTCGATAGTAGGCAACCATGAAAATCAAGACTAAAACTAAGCCGCCGATACCTGCGTTAATACTGCTTTGAATGCTGTCTTTACCCAAGCTAGCGCCGATGGTGCGGTTTTCGACAATTTCGACCGGCACAGGCAAAGCGCCGCCCCGCAATTGCACTGCTAAATCGTTGGCTTCTTGCGTTGTAAAGTTGCCTTGAATTACGGCACTCCCACCAGTAATTCCTGTTTGGGCAAATTCAACGCCGACGACTGGAGAACTGATCATTCTTTCGTCTAGGAAAATACCGATACTGCGTCCGGTGCCGGCTAAATTTTTAGTGAGTTGGGCAAATAGTTCGCCTCCTTTGGAATCGAAAACAAGAGCAACGTTCCAGTTGTTCCCAGCCGCCAAGGGTTGAGGTTGAGCGTCTTTGAGGTTTTCGCCGCCGAGGCCGCTGCTTTTGAAGAGTTTGGCGATCGCCTCATTGCTTCTTTTCAAAGCAGCCTGATTTTCTTTAATAGCCGCCTCATTCGGGCTAGTTTTCAATTCTGCTTGTTTGACCAGCAATTCCTGCTGCAACTGCCTTTCAATGCCTAATTGTGCTTCTGTTCCAGGCAGTTGTTCCAGAAATTCTAGCTTTGCCGTGCCGCCCAAAACTCGTTCTGCTTGCTGCGGGTCATTTACTCCGGGCAACTGCACGAGAATTTGGTCTTCTCCTACTGTTTGGACTAATGCTTCGGAAACACCCAAACCGTTGACGCGGTTTTCGACAATCCGCCGCACTGCTTCTAACATTCCCTGGTCAATTTTGGGAATTGTGGGGGTAGTTTTTACCTGAATTGTGAGTTGCGACCCTCCTTGCAAGTCTAATCCCAGCCGCGTCGGAATTGTTACTATTACAGTAATGGCGGCGATGATTAAAACAAAAATTAGGGCTAATAGGGAACGTTGTTTTTGCATATTTAATTATTAGTCATTAGTCATTGGTCATTAGTCATTGGTCATTGGTCATTAGTCAGTAGTTAGGTGGAAGAAATAATCAATCTGTGCATCCGTGTTTTAGCATCAATGTCCTGCTGGCAGATATCGTTAGTTTTAGCGAACAACCAAAGAATGATAACTAATGACTAATGGCTAATGACTGATGACTATTTATACTCGCAAAGCTACCATTTTTTGGACGGCCTCGACAATTTGATTGGGCTGGACAATGGTCAGTCTTTCCAAATTCCCGTTGTAAGGTGTGGGAATATCTTGTGAAGACAGGCGCAAAACTGGTGCGTCGAGTTCGTCAAAAAATCGATCGCTGATTGAGGCAATTAGTTCGGCACCAATGCCTCCTGTTTTCATGCACTCCTCTACAATAATTACTTTGTGAGTTTTGCGAAGGGATGCGCCGATGGTCTCCATGTCCAGGGGTTTGAGAGAAATTAGGTCGATTACTTCTGGATCGTAACCTTCTTTTACCAGGGCGGGGACGGCTTGCATGACGTGGTGTCGCATCCTCGAATATGTCACGATTGTGACATCTTTGCCCGATCGCACAATTTCTGCTTTGTCCAGCGGCACTAAATATTCTGTTTCTGGCAAATTTTCTTTGAGGTTGTAAAGAAGAACGTGCTCGAAAAACAGAACGGGGTTATCGTCGCGGATAGCTGATTTTAAGAGTCCTTTGGCGTTGTAGGGAGTCGAACAGGCGACTATTTTCAAACCGGGTACTGCTTGGAAATATGCTTCTAAGCGCTGGGAGTGTTCGGCGCCGAGTTGCCGGCCCACGCCGCCGGGCCCACGAATTACCATTGGCATTTTGAAGTTGCCGCCCGACGTGTAGCGCAGCATTCCGGCGTTGTTGGAAATTTGGTTGAAGGCCAGCAGCAAAAAGCCCATGTTCATGCCTTCGATGACCGGCCGCAGCCCCGTCATTGCTGCGCCTACTGCCAGGCCTGTAAAGCTATTTTCGGCGATCGGGGTGTCGAGCACTCTAAGTTCGCCGTATTTGTTGTAGAGGTCTTTGGTGACTTTGTAGGAACCGCCGTATTGACCTACGTCTTCGCCGAGTACGAATACGGCGGAGTCGCGGGCCATTTCTTCGTCTAACGCCTCGCGGAGGGCGTTGAACAATAAGGTTTCTGCCATAGGAGGTTAAGCAATGATTGCAGGAGGGTCAGACTAGAATATTAACCTTTTGGGGGTGTCGATGAGGATGCGATCGCAAATTCGGCAGTTAAAACCTGAGATTTTCCCAATCTTTATCATAACATTTGTATTATGTCAATGAATATTTAAGAAGTTAAAATAATACTAACTTGCCTGCCCACAGCAGAGGAATATTATGCTCCAGACAAAAACTCAACTAACTCTGGAAGAGTTTTTCGCTCTTGGCGAAGGAGAAGGCGATATTACCTACGAACTTATTGACGAGCAAGCAGTACCGAAGATGTCACCTAAAAAATTTCATTCTCGCCTCACCCGAAGCCTAATAAAAATCCTCGAACAGTGGGGTGAGGAACGGGGAGAAATTGGTGTAGAATGGGCGGTAAGATTAACCAGACTGGGGCGAGACTGGGTGCCTGTACCCGATCTTTTATATGTTTCTTACGAACGCTTATCTCCTGACTGGAATCAAGATGAAGCCTGTCCTGTAGTCCCAGAATTAGTCATAGAAATTATTTCACCAGAACCAACTTTCGGTCAGTTAGCTGCTAAAGCGAGAGATTATTTAGATGCTAAGGTATTGCGGGTTTGGGTAGTAGATAGCAAGGCGAGAAGCATTACAGTTTTTTACCCCGATGCAGCACTGCAGACTTATAGGGGAGATACGCTATTAACAGATACACTTTTTGAGGGATTAGAATTTACGGCAGAACAGCTATTTCAGATGGCAAAAATACCATAAACTTTTTTTAGGATGAGTGTGTGGTAGTTGACAAGCTATTCCCTATTTAAATCAATATTGTCAATGATGGGCATTCGATGTTGCAATTTTAACCCTAGCAAAATCCAGTCTTCCAAAGTTGAGCGCAACTCATTTTGACACTCCTTTAAAGTTGAACCAAAGGCGATGACTCCCTTGCAAACAGGAATTTTCCCAACAAAGCTACGATCTTCAAGTTTGTCATACATCGCCTCCGCCATTGCTTTGTCAACGTATTCGCTCAGAATGAATTTTACAGTCATTGAGTTTCCTTTTGCTTGGCAAATATTTGGCTAGTGGGTATTTACGGTTCCTCCACAGTTCCATTTATTATATTTCTTTTTTTTGTTAAATACCTCTAGTTAAAAGAGTCCCAACTCATACCTTATAGGAGACCAGTTTATATCATAAATATTTGTTTTTGTCAAGCTCCGGCATTTAGATTTCCGAAAAATGTTTTTGCAATAAATCGTGAATAAATCGATAACGCCGATCGCCAGTTTTTTGCAGCAACAAGCGATCGCTCGCAGCATCGAGAAAACGCCTGTAATCCCAAGGAATGTAGCCCTTAGACCACAGTACAAGGTGCAATATAAAACTTTCAATCCCCGGAAGTCCCGGCAACAAAGCACTAATTACCGCAGCAACAGCGCCGGCAATTAATCCCCAAATCGACCCGGAGACTAGGCTGGCAATTAATCCCAAAAGCACCCAAATCAGCCCGCCAACCAGCTTAACTCCAAACTGATACTTGCGCCGTTCCTCGTCTGTTTGCAGCCAGCTAGATGGTATGCGATCGAGGTAAAATTCTTGAATTCCTTCCTGTTCCATCCTTCTCGCCAACCATCCCAGCCAGTGGCGAATTTGTTCGGGCCGCAGTTCCTTACCTCTGGGATACTGCTTGACTTCGCCGGTGATTTGGTGGCGAATATACGCAGTTAACAGATATTTGCGCTGTTCTTCTGCGGAAGTAATGCGCTTCCAAGCTTCAATTAAAATATCGTCGTAAGCCAGAGCCATCATGCTCAAAAGCAAGGGAACTTTTGCCAATTTCAACAACTCCGGCTCGTGCTCAATGCTGTACCAAAGTTCGCGGCTTCGGGCTTCTAGCAGATAATTTTGGATTTTAGTTTCTGTTAAAGGTTTCAATAAAACCGCTGCTTGCAGGCGAAATCGACTTTCGCAGTTTTTGTAAGCATCAAAACTGCTGCAAGCTACTAAATGTTTGGGTTTAAATTCGCTTTCAACAAATTGATTAATTGCTTGAATGCAGATATTTTGGCGGTGGGTTTCTACTTCGTCCAAACCGTCGAGGAGAGGCAGCAATTGTTTTGCGACAAGCCATTTTTTGCCCACCGCAGGAGAGATGCCGTATTTGAACTGAAGTTGAGCAATTAACCAATCTGCGATCGCCCCAGATTCTGCTTTCCACGATCCGAGTTCAAACAGCACTGGTACTGGCAAACTAGCATCTTTTTGGGCGCGGGAAATTAACACGCGAGCTAATTCTAGCAGCGTCGTAGTTTTGCCTGCACCCGTCGCTCCCAAAATTACCAATTTGCCACCGGTGCGATCGAACACTTTGGCAATGCTTGCTGTGGGAGGAAGCCGAAAACTCGGACGGTTGCCCGCTTTCACTTCCACATCCCAACAGCGGTTAACACCAACAGGAGGCGAGTCTTGGCTGAGGTTAGCGAGCACAGCAGCGTGCAAAGACTGCGCGAGGCCTGCTTGGACTTCCTGCTTCACCTCCTCCAACAATCGATCACGAGGCTGTTGCAATCTCAGAGGAATCAATTTTGACATTTTATGTACCTCGCGCTGAACGCTGACCTTCGCAAATTTGCGCGCAATTGACATCCACTCCGCGCTCTCTGCGACGGAGATTCCTAAGACTCACGACTTAGGTTTCTGTTTCATAGCACCAGCCTTAACAGATTTACTCTGTTCGGGTCTTACAGTCGCTCCACAGACATTCACCGCAAGCCCTGCGGCAAGAATATTTTTAGCAGCATTTACATCTCTATCGTGATGTGTACCGCACTTAGGGCAATCCCACTCTCTGATATTTAAAGTCAGCTTGTCAACGATATGTCCACAATGTCCACACCGCTTCGAGCTAGGAAACCATCGGTCAATTTTGACAAAAGTACGACCGTACCAGTTGCACTTATATTCAAGTTGCCTGACGATTTCCCCCCAACTAGCATCACTAATCGAGAGAGCGAGTTTTCTATTTTTTACCAGATTCTTCACAGATAGATCCTCGACTGCAATCACTTGGTTTTCACGAACCAGTCGAGTTGTCAACTTGTGAAGAAAATCATTGCGAGCCTCGCTAATTTTTGCATGAACTTTAGCGACTTTCAACCTTGCTTTGTGGCGGTTTTTAGAGCCTTTTTTCTTTCGGCTAAGCGCTTTTTGAGCTTTACGTAACTTACGGCGCTTTGCTTTGAAAGTTTTAGGGTTAACAATCTTCTCGCCATTACTCAAAGCGATCAGGCTAGTAATACCCAAATCCAAACCAATTTGATTAGGAGACGCCGGTAATGCAGCTATCTCAACATCTACCAGTAAAGAAACAGTCCACCGTCCAGACGGTGAGAGCTTCACCGTAATTGTTGATGGTTCTGCGCTTTCTGGGAGTTGACGACTCCATCGGATATCCAAGGGTTGAGTACATTTAGCTAAAAATACTTTGCCATCTTTCCACCTAAAAGCGGCTTTAGTGAATTCAGCATTACCGCCGTGATGCTTTTTCTTGAAGTTCGGGTATTTTGCCCTTCCTGCAAAGAAATTAATAAAGGCAGTTTGTAAATGTCTCAATCCTTGCTGTAATGGCACACTGCTAACTTCATTGAGAAACTGCAAGTCTTCCTGCTTTTTCCAACTGGTTAGCATTGTTGAGGTTTCCGAGTAGCCGACTCGCTCTTGACGTTCATACCATGCTTCTGTCCTTGCGGCTAAAGCACGGTTGTAAACTAATCGAGTACATCCCATCGTTCTTCTCAGCAAAGTTTCTTGCTCAGGAGTTGGATAGAATCGGTACTTAAATGCTTTTTGTGTCATACTTACATTGTATCAGATATTCTGTAAGGTCTTCAAATTAATGTAAAGCCGTCCTAGAAGGGCGGGGTTTTAAACCCAAATTTTCGATAACCCAGAGCAAGATTACCATCAGTATAGGCGTCCAGTATATATTGACTCAAATTATTGCGACAATTATGGATATGAAATTTTATCTAAAAATCCTGACCCTGTGGCCCGCACTAGGTATTTCCACTATAAATTAACTGGCGATCGCCTCAACTCCTAAACAAAAATTATTAGTATAGATACAGAGAGGGTTTTTTATGTCATTTACGAAGGGTCAAATCATCACAGTAAGCTTAGCAGGAGTTGCAACAGCGGTGGGAGTAGCTGTTGCAACTATACAGTCGGGTGCGATGAAACAATCCCATCTTCCCCTCGTTGAATCGCCGACATCCACCAGAAACCAGATTGCAGGGCCGAGGAACAACCCTGAATCTCGGCAACCAGAACCTCTGCAAGCACAAACCCAAGCGGCAGAATCTCCGAAATCCCAACCCCAACCGGCAAAAACACCAGCACTTCAATCCTCGCTAGTTGCAGGAGTCTCTGGGCCAAAAGTTGAGCCAGTAGTTGTCACACCGCCCAATTCTGGTTGCAAAATCAGTATGGCTGTAGTCAGCGATCCCAATCCACCGCTAAATGTGCGATCGATCCCCCAAGTAAGGGGCAGCAACATAGTAGGAAAACTTAAAAATAATACCTTTGTTTCAGTCGCCGAAGAACAAAACGGTTGGCTGCGAATTACCGATCCGCCCGGTTGGATTGCCAAAAACCGCACCGAAAGCAGTTGTTCTAACGTCAACCAGCAGATTAATTTTCTACCGGGAGGAGATGAGGCAATTGTTAAAGGTCGAATCATCGGCGGCGGCAGCCACTCTTACCGGATTCGCGCCCGAAAAGGTCAAACAATGACTGTTAGGAATCGGAAAGATGTTTTCCCCCAAATTATAGCTCCGGGGGGCAAACTTTTAGCAGGAAATCCTTATGAAGGCAATGAAACAGAATGGACTGGAAAAGTGCCAGTTACGGGCAATTACACATTACAACTCGACTCAAATTTCCGGGGGTACGAATACGAATTTTTAGTACAAGTGCGATAAATGTGCAGGTTCGTAGTAAGGACTTTAGTCCTGATTCTTAACATTAACTATTCTTAACATTTGTTGAGATAAAGTCAGAGACGAAGGAGCTAAGCTTTTTCAATACTATGCTGCTGATACAGACAATGATGAAATAAACAAAGAAAGTCACCGCAAAATCCACTCCTGAGATGAGGTTGAATAAACTCAGCAATGTACCATGAACTAGATATAGTTCAAAAGAGTTTTCGCCTAAAAAATTTAGAAAGGGAGAGCGAATTTTGAAATTCCCTAATAAGATTATTAACCCAATTATCAAAATAGCGAAGGAAATACCTATAATATCGTGAGCAATAACATTAATTAGAGGATAATAAATGTTGGCATTAGGACTGGGGGATTTCATCCATACCCATAAATGTAAACCTACAATACCAAAGGATAGATATAAAGTAAAAGTTTCAATATAATGATTGAGGTGGTTTTTTACGTGAGCAAAAATACTCGATAATTTTGGCTTTTTCCCTCGGAGTAAGTTTTCCAATTTTTCAATAATTATTTGGGAGTTGGCCGCTATCCAACACCCAAAGGGAAAACTAAAAGAATTATTAACCCAGGTGTCGGGTGCTGGTGAAATACCGACAAGTATAGCCGTTAAAAAAAAATAAAATATTTTAGATTTATTCAATTTATTCATACTAAAAATTACATAAGTAATGCAATACCAAAAAAGAATATATACTATAAACCACATATTCATATCCAAAGTTGAGGGAGCCAAAAATATATTGAGTAAATAATTACCAATACCACTTCTTTTATTTAATATAAAATAATCAAATATTAGAATTTTACAAGTCATGGCTAAGATAAATGGTATGTAAACTCTCATTACTCTTTTGGAAAAAAAGTTATGTAATCCTTTTTTTTCAATAGATAGAAAAATTCCATATCCCGAAAGTACCAAAAAAATAGATACACTGGGAAAACCTAGGTGATGAAGAAGAGATAAATAACCGGGATTGCCCAGAGCAAGAGATACATGATGAACAATGATGATCAGGATGGCAATTCCTTTCATTTGATTAGTCTGTAAAATTGATAAGGGTTGCTCTCTTACACTTTTTCTGAAGCTAATTAAAATTAATATAGACAAAATAGTAAATGTAGTTAATATACTCCTATTGTCTACTGCATTATTAACTGCCAAAGCTAGTAAATTTTGATTCATAAACCAATAACTAAACATAAAATGCTCCTGTGGATTTTTATATTAAGTAGGTAGGCGCGAATAAACTTGGCCGGGTCGTCACAGAATGTAAAGCTATCATAACTGCCAACGATTGCTTTCCTTCAGATAGCTGTACAGGAAAAGAAACTGCTTCTAGTTTATACCCTCACGGCAAAAGCGGTTAAGCTGTCGCGCATTTAAACTGTATATTCAGGGCGGGCGGGACGCCCAACCCCTACTCCCCACAAGAATTTAAATTTTTTTGACATACAATTTAAAGGCAGAACAGCTTACTATAATCAAGGAATCGCCCCCAACGATATATCAAGAATCGCAAACTTCTGCCAATCTTCTGAATCAAAGTGCCACCATTCAGTTGTGATACCGATAAATCCGTGTTTTTTCATCGCATCCTTAAGCACTTGACGATTTTTCCGAGATTCCGCGCTGCCGCCTTGATAATCTCCGTGAGCTTTTTCGGTAAAATCATCGTAAGGTGTGGGCATTTCTAATTCTTTGCCGGTGCGATCGACTAAAGTCAAATCTATAGCAGCACCGCGATTGTGCCGGGAACCCCTAGCAGGATTAGCAACATAGCGCGGATCTGGCCAAGCTTGCCACATTTGCTTAGTCACAGAGAAAGGCCTGTAGCAATCGTAAACTTTCAAACCCAATCCGATTTTTTCCAAATCTGTTTGAACTAGCCCTAACTGTTGAGCAACAGAACTTCTCAAGGCGCATTTCGATATAGGGTAAAGCTTTCGTTTCAAGAAATTGTTAGTAGTGGCGTATCGGATATCGAGGCGAATGTTGGGATTTACGCTGCGGATGTCAACCAGTCGCGCCGAACTGGGAAGTTGACTCATGAAAATACTTTCAGGTACTACGGGGTTTGGTTCGGGTTGGGTAATTTGCACTTGTGGCGGCTCCTGGGCGCGGACAAATGTTGTATGGTGCAGACCGTGAAGCGAAGCTATCCCGTAGGGACTCGCACATAGGAACACTAGCATAAATGCGATCGGGTATTTTCTAAAACGTTTAAATTTCATAGCTGTTCTGATTGTTAGTGTTAGAGAGTAGATTACAACCAAAAGCTAAATGCAACACACCGATCGCCAAGGCTCAAATCAGATCGGGATCAATACCCTGCGAGCGCAAATAAGCCGCTAATCGTTCTTTTTGTTGCTGTTCCCGATCGGCTCGTTGGCTCTCAGCTTCAGCCCGTTGGCTCTCAGCTTCAGCCCGTTGGCTCTCAGCTTCAGCCCGTTGGCGTTCCTGTTCGGTATGAAGGCGTTCGAGTCGGGCTTGTTCGCTTCCAATCAGCAACAAATTACCCTGGTTATCCCACCAACGCAACCATCGCTGTGTTTGATTTTGATAACTACCTTCCCATACACCCAACTCCACTCCCATTAGTTCGATCGAGTAGTGTCCGCGATCGTTTGGTTCCAAGCGAATATAACGAGTATTCACCCAGTTGTAGACTTCTAGTTCACCGGTTTTGATGATGTAGATAGCGTAGTAGGGAATCCGAATAATCTGCTCGTATACCCAGAACTTTCCAGGCTTCTGAGTTACACCTTCTGATCTGCGAGATAGAGGAGTATTATCGCGTTCTTCCGAACCATTTCCACTAGCAAGCTCGATCGCAATTAGCGGCACCATATACTCGCGCCACAACACGTAAGAGCGACGAATTTCTCCATCCACGAGGGGTGGAACATTGGGGACGTAGAACCAGTCGGGGGCTTCGGCTCCGCGTTCTGGTGGGTCGGTTTCACGCCAGTAGATGCCACTATCTTGCCCGATCGCATACATTCCGTCGGGGTGGAGAGTTTGCAGCGTGGTTCCCAGGGAGTCGGTGAGCAGAATACACTGAGGATGTTCTTGGAAGTTTTTCACAAACGTGCCGTCGGATTCGGGGAGTTGCGTGTGATCGGGGAAGGCGCGGACTGGGGTTATAGGACTAAGGCTTTGGGTCATGACGGGTACGCGATCGATTGGCGATCGGGACTGATGCTCTGTTCACAGCATAGCGATTGCTGCTGCAATTGTGTCGATCGAAGCAGGTTTTGACATAACCTAGTGGGACTTAGACAAAAACTGAGGTTAAAATGTCTAAGTCTCATTAGCTAGAAAATTCCCGATTTCTTCAAATTCCCAAGCGCTGATACACTAAATCTAAGTGCCTCAATTGATACTGCGGATCGAAACAATCATCAATCTCTTTGGTGGTCATCTTAGCTGTTACCCGATCGTCCTTAGCAATTAAATTGTAGAAATTGCCGCCCGGTTTGTTCCAAGCTTCGTGAGCACAAGATTGCACAATTTTGTAGGCGTCTTCGCGACTGGTGCCTTTTTCTACTAAGGCTAACATCACGCGCTGGCTGAAGATGACTCCGCCGTAAAGGTTCATGTTTTGCTTCATGTTTTCGGGATAGACTAGCAGGTGTTTTACTAAGTCTGTGGTTTCTACTAACATGAAGTGAGTTACTGTAGAACTGTCGGGCAAAATCATTCGTTCTACGGAACTGTGAGAGATGTCTCTTTCGTGCCAAAGCGCTACGTTTTCTAAGGCTGCGACGGCGTTGGCGCGGACGATTCTCGCCATTCCTGTGAGTCTTTCCGATCGAATCGGGTTGCGTTTGTGAGGCATGGCGGATGAGCCTTTTTGCCCTTTGGAAAAGAATTCTTCGACTTCGAGAACATCGGTGCGTTGCAGGTTGCGGATTTCTACTGCAAAACGCTCGATCGATGCTGCTAAGAGTGCTAAGGTTTGGACGTATTCGGCGTGGCGATCGCGCGAAATGACTTGAGTCGATGCGGTATCGGGTTCGAGTCCGAGGTTTTGACAGGCGATCGCTTCAATTCGCGGGTCAATATTAGCATAGGTTCCGACTGCGCCGGAGATTTTGCCGACTGCAATGGACGATCGCAAATTCACCAATCTTTCTCGGCTGCGAAACACTTCTGCCAGCCATCCTGCTAGTTTAAAGCCAAAGGTGATGGGTTCGGCGTGAATTCCGTGCGATCGGCCAACCATGACGGTATTGCGATGCTGTTGAGCCTGATAGCGAATAGCTTGACTCAATTCTTCGACACGTTCTAACAAGATATTGACGCTAGCGACTAATTGCAGCGCCAAAGCGGTATCGAGCACATCGGAACTGGTTAAGCCGAGGTGAATGTAGCGGCCGGCATCGCCTACATATTCGTTGACATTTGTCAAGAAGGCGATCATGTCGTGGCGGACTTCGGCTTCAATTTCGAGGACTCGTTTGGGATCAAAATTAGCCTTAGCTTTGATTTCTTCGACTGCCGCGGCGGGGATGTAGCCGAGTTCGGCTTGAGCTTCGCAGACAGCGATTTCTACTTGCAGCCAGGTTTTCAGTTTGGCGGTTTCAGTCCAGATGTTGCCCATTTCGGGCAAAGTGTAGCGCTCTATCACGGTGGGAGTTGGGGAATGCGATCGTCCTATTGTACCTCTGCGAGGGGATACAAGAGTCATAGGACTTACACATGGGCCCAGAAACCGGGTTTTTTACGAAAATACTTTGTTTCAGCCCGCAGATTTGGTAAAAACCCGGTTTCTTAAATCAACTCGGTTTTTGTCGTTTGGGCGATCGGCTATAATATCCTAAACCTCATTAGCGGGCATCACTCATGCCTAAAAAAATCAGAGAATTGAAAAGCCTATTACTAAAAGCCGGCTTTACTTACAGACAGGGAAAAGGCAGTCACACTGTATGGGAACACCCATTATTACCTGAAAAAATTACACTATCAGGTAATGATGGTGATGATGCACCCAATTATCACGAAAAAAGAGTAATTTCTGATTTACAGAAGCTCAAGGAGATAGAAGAATGAATAGCCATTACAGTATCATTATCCAGTGGTCAGAAGAAGATCAACTTTTTGTTGTCAGTTTACCTGAGTTTACCGATGTCATGCAGCCTTGCACTCACGGACACACTTACGAAGAAGCGGCCAAACACGGACAAGAATTGTTAGAAACATTGATTGAACTCTATCAAGAAGATGGCAAACCTCTACCAGAACCTCAGACCTTGGGGAAACGATTACAGATAGCGTAAAATGAAACAATTGAGGTGCTTAGGCAAATCGAAGCAGAGGAGAAAGTATGAGTTGGATCGGTGAGAATATTCGTCGCTTGTTGCGATAAGTTTTGGGGAGAAATCGCCAGCCAAATCAAGACGTGCGTATCCAGCAAAATATTCATGCTTCACCCAACCAAAACGCATCAGGAAGTGGCTCGTTAAAATCCTCACTCATCCAGCCCATCCCTTGATGCAGGCCCAAAACCCGTTGTTGCCCAGGAGGAGGTTCAGCTTCAACTGAAGTGTTTTCGGGGTTCGATCGCATCTGTCGTTCCAGCAAAAACTCTGCAAAAGTTAACAGAAGCTGCTGATTTTCCGGGAGTAAGTGTTGTAACTTGCCTAGCAAATCTTCCAAAAGTTCGATCGTTTGAGAAGTCATCTTCCCTCAATGTTAGCGATAGTCTCATTATACGTTATTCTTTGGCGATCGATGCTCATCTTGAAACAAAAGCACCATTGATTTCAACACTTGCTACTGGCCGAAAACCAGCTTGCAATAAACCTGTTTCTAGTTTTTTACTGCGTTCTATCTGATGTTGCCCACTTGGGGCAGGGTGTAGGGATCGATCGCGCTTGGAGTCAGAGAGTGCGATCGCCCTATTGTACATCTGCGAGGCATCGGTCTTGAGTCGGGATGGGGAATTTCGGGCGATCGGGCGATCGAACTTTCCGATTTCTGGATTTGAATATTTCGTTTGTTTCGGATATTGCGTTTATGGCAGAGTAAGTGTTATCGTGAAGGAAACAACCAAGTATATGCCGGCCAAATACTTACATACCCTTCCAGCAATGGCTGCACAGGTTTTCCCCGATCGCGGCCTCTGTCTGCTGAGGCATAAAATATTGGCTCTTTGCTTCAAAAACAATCACATCAAAAAAGATATTAATTATGTTGAACCAAAAAGCATCGCTTGAGTCAGTTTTGATTCCTGAACAAAAACAAGAAGAAATAGCAAAATTATATCGGATTCTCAGCCACGAATTTGCACAACCAAAATTAGTCGGAAGTAACGGAGAAGAGATAGTAATTCCTGAATCAGTCTACAGCATTTTGCGTCAGGTCGTGCGTGCAATGGCATCAGGTCAAGCTATCTCTCTAGTACCTCACAATCACGAACTGACAACACAAGAAGCTGCTGATATTCTGAATGTATCCCGACCATTTCTGGTCAAGTTACTAGACCAGGGAGAAATTCCTTGTATCAAAGTAGGAAAGCATAGACGTATTCGTTTGGAGGATTTAACTTTATATAAAGAACATCGAGACAACAAACGTCGCAAACACTTGGATCGGCTAATCGAGATGACCGAAGAAGCTGGTTTGTACGAGGCATAGAAATAATTCCAACATTAATATGTCTAAGCTTAGTGTTGTCCTCGATGCTTGTGTCCTGTTTCCTATGTATCTGCGCGATACTCTGCTTTCCACCGCCGAGGCTGGTCTGTATTTACCGTATTGGTCGCAGAAAATCCTTGATGAAGCAATGAGCAACCTTGTCCGCCAAGGGATATTATGCCAGGAGAAAGCAATCAATCTTGAAGCGGAAATCAATGCAGCCTTTCCCGAAGCAATAATTGAAGTACCTGTCGGCTTAGAGCAAATCATGAAAAATGACCCTAAAGACCGTCATGTTCTTGCTGCTGCTGTAACAGCCAAGGCTGATGTCATTGTTACCAGCAATCTAGCGGATTTCAAAGCAAAGGATTTAGCTCCTTGGAACATCAAATCGCTGTCACCTGATGAGTTTATGAGCGAGCTATTTGACGAATACCCGGACTTAATAGTGAGATTATTACGGCAACAGTCGCAAAGGTACAAAAAACCTCCGAAGACTGTTGCTGAATTACTTGAATTTTTGGAAAAAAAAGCAGGTATGCCCAAATTTGCTAGTGATATTTTGTTATATGAATATAGTCTAGATATGGTGCAAACTGCGGAAACAGTCTTAAGGAACTACGGCAGAAAAACACCCGAAGGCGGTAAATTTCTTGAGGGAGATCGGTATCGTATTTGGCAGCAAGAAAAAACACTTACAATTACTGCGAAAGATGGTAGAGGTGAAATTCTACGATTTCAGAATGAGGAAATTGAGGGGAATATCTCATCAGAGGATATCAAAGCATTAAAAATATTTGCTCAAAGCTGGGATCGAGAATTAACAATAAATAGGGTTGAGGAGCAACAAGCTGATTAAAATAACCGATTTGCAGAAGCTGAAGGAGATAGAAGAATGAATAGCCATTACAGTCTCATCATCGAGTGGTCAGAAGAAGATCGACTTTTTGTTGTCAGTTGGCCGGAGTTTACCGATGTCATGCAGCCTTGCACTCACGGACACACTTACGAGGAAGCAGCAAAACAGGGACAATAATTGTTAGAAACATTGATTGAACTTTATCAAGAAGATGGCAAACCTCTACCAGAACGTCAGACTTTGCGAAAACGATTACAGATAGCGTAGAGTTATTGTACAATATCTGCTCCCATTCACTTATGCCTAAAAAGATTAGAGAATTGAAAAGCCTATTACTAAAAGCAGGATTCATTTGTCAGCCCGCCAAAGGCAGTCATAGTAAGTGGAAGCATCCCAAATTAGCCAAGGCTATTATCATAGCTGGCAAAGACGGAAATGATGCTAAACTATATTTAGAGAAGTTAGTAAACGAAACAATTGAGGTGCTGAGGCAAATCGAAGCAGAGGAGACAGAACCATGAAATATACAGTTGTGATCCAATGGTCAGAAGACGATCGGTGCTTTGTCGTGTTTTTGCCTGAATTTGAGGATGTAATGCAACCAGTAACTCACGGAGATTCTTATGAAGAAGCTATCTATAATGCGCGAGAGGTGCTAGAGTTGCTAATCGAAAGCTGTCAAGCAGAAGGTAAACCATTGCCAGCAACTAAGAAGCTAGAACGATTATTTCAGGCTGCTTAAATTTGTTCACAGCAATATCAGTCAAGTATGGAATAAGTGCAAAACATATACACTCTGCTAAACGGGGCGTTCGAGTTGTGCTTTGATCCTTTCAAACTTCTTGACAATATCAAGAGAGTACAGTCGTTCCGAACACTGACTGCAAACATAGGCGGGAACTTTGAGCGTTACTACTTTTCCGCCTCCTTTGATTTTCTGATTTACTTCTTTTTCTAGTATTTGCCCCGCACAAACGGGGCATTTCTCAAAAGGCAGCAACTTTATCTCCTTACACGGCGGCTGAACCAGCCTTTATCACAGTACGCTGTAACGAGCATAGCCCACTTTGTCTCTTCATTATATGCCCAGACACTATTAACTTTAACACCACTCTTGGTGATGCCGTTGATCGAGCAAGTAGGATTATAATAACGTTTGTAGTAAAAATTTTCTTCAATCACAGTGCCACGCAGCGCTGAATCGATAACGCCTTCTACCAGAAGATCACATTCTTCCATGCGATCTATGGCGTGTACTGAAATACAGATGCGGCCCGCTTTAATTGCTTCTACGGTCAACTTATGCAGCTTTGATTTACCTGTTCCCATTTTGGCACCTTTTTTTGACACAACTATCCCGCTGAAAGTAAAATTCACGCTGGATATTTTATGCAAATGGGTGCTAGGCAGGCTACGTCATAAGTATCTGTGAGTCGTTTTTAAGTTGTCTCTTTAAGAATAACGCTCTTTACTGTGATGTGCAAGCTTTATCGCCAAACAATTATGGCTTGTGAAAAAAACGAATAACTAGAAATCGGTACATTACTCGCGATGATGGGATTTGTGGTTTTGACGACTCTTCAAGCTGTCTGCCTAAATACCAACCCGAAATTCTATCTGATGTTGCCCATTTCGGGCAGGGTGTAGAGCTCGATCGCGCTTGGAGTCGGGGAGTGCGATCGCCCTATTGTACCTCTGCGAGGCATCCGTCTTCAGTCGGGATGGGGAATTTGGGGCGATCGAACTTTTCAGATATGTGACACATCGTCCGTAGACCGATCGTCCGCAGAGACTGAAAATTGGCAGATGAGTCGATCGAAACAGAAAATTCTGCGTGCTTTAGGTCATCTCGTAAAGCAACGCAGGACAGCGTTGGGAATTTCGCAAGAGGAGCTGGGAATGCGGGCTAATTTAGACCGCACCTATATATCTGGAGTCGAACGCGGAGTCAGAAATCCGTCAATCACTGCAATTGCAAGTCTAGCTACCGGCTTGGGCACAACAGTTTCCAATCTTCTCGAAAATCTAGAAATAGAAGCGGAAAATATAGAGTGAGCAATCAAGATTTACCAGGAACAATTAAAGCTCAATTAAAACAAGACTCAACTCAATTCAAAGTCTTTAATCTCCTCTCAGACCAAAAATGGCACTGTCGGGAGTGCGAAGGCAAACAGATAGCATCAGCTCAATATGCTGGCGGTGGCGGAATTCAGGGATTGCAGCGCGGAACAAGGAAGCGCCCCGGTCTGGTTATTGTAACAGAAAAGAGATACTGTCAAACTTGTCAGGCAACAGGTTTGGGCGATTTGTGGACAGGAGAAATTAAATCAGCAAATTCTGCTGCTAACATACCCGCTTCTCTGGTAAAAAGAATTCTCGAAGTTTACTTTTATACAGATGTAATCGAACAGAGAAAACGAGCAGCTCATGAGTTAGTAATTGACCATAGATTCCCAATGGAGCGTTGGGGAGATAATGAGCCACCACACCTGGCATCTATGAGCGAATCTGAAATCAAGGCAAAGTTTCAGTTGCTCAAAAAAGATGCTTCAGGCAATCACAATCTTCTAAAATCTCGAAGTTGCGAACGCTGCATCAAAACAGGGAAAAGAGGCACACCTTTCGGAATCAAGTTTTGGTATGAAAGAGGCGAAGACTGGCCTTCCATACATCAGCGCGGCGCTGAAGCTGAGGAAGGCTGCACAGGATGCGGCTGGTATGATTTTGAAACTTGGCGAAATGCTCTCAATCAAAAACTAGCTGACTCTGTTCGGGAGGTTTAACAGTAACTAAGCTAGGCTTGTTAAGCGCAATATCAGTCAAATATGGAATAAGTGCAAAACCGATACACTCTGCTAAACGGGGCGGCACGGCATTTCCAATTTGCCACATTGCCTTTTTCATTGAACCTTCAAAAATAAATGAATCCGGGAAACTTTGCAATCTAGCCATTTCGCGAGCTGAAATAACGCGGTTGAGATAAGGATGAATATGAGTGCCGCCGTGATTTTCTTTAACAGTCATACTGGGTTTTCCCGGATACTGTCGCTTGAAAGCATCGGCGTAGCTTTCATACAAAGAACCGCCTGGTGGAACTTTAGCAAGTCTTTCCATGTACTCAACAGAATGACGAGTCCATTCGTGGTTAATTTCGGGGATGGGAGTATACTCTGGTAAATCATCAATTGCTGACTCAATCGCTTTGTATTGTTCGGGTAACAATTGCGGCTTCGGATAGGGATTTGGCATCCCGAATCTATTGGCAATAAAAATAGCTCGCGGGCGGATTTGCGGGACTCCATAGGCGGCTGATTCCAGAACAGCAACGGACATATGGGGATAGCCAATTTCTTGAAAAGCCTCGCAAATGGCTTGCTTAACAGCTCCTTTTTGTATAGTCAATATTCCTGGTACGTTTTCCATGACAACATACCAAGGACGTATTTCAGAGACAACGCGGACAAACTCTCTAAATAAGCGATTTCGAGGGTCGTTGGGGTCGCGTTTTCCTGCAACTGAGAAGCCTTGACACGGCGGCCCACCTACAACAACATGAACTTCTGGCGAACCAATTTCAGCGAGCAAATTTTGGGGATTTAAGTTTTTTATATCGTCGCACAAGTGATGGCAATCAGGAAAGTTTTTTGTATGAGTTGCCGAGGCGATCGCATTAATTTCAACACTTGCTACTGGTCGAAAACCTGCTTGCAATAAACCTTGGGTCATGCCGCCCGCACCGCAAAAAAGATCGACAAATGTATAGTCTGATTTTGGCAGTGACTGAGATTCAACATCAATGAATATCTTGTAGGGGTCGCAGTCATTTGCTTCTAGTTCGCGTTGGATGCGTTCGTAACGCCCTAATTTTGCTTTCTTCTGCTTTTTGGCAGGAATTAATTCTTCCTCATTTGAGAATAAAGACAGTTGTATTGCTTCCATTTTATATTTTTTTACTGCGTTCTATCTGATGTTGCCCACTTGGGCCAGGGTGTAGGGATCGATCGCACTCTGCGACTCCAAGCGCGATCGTCTCACATATTGCACCATTCTCGCTTAACAGGCTTTCCGACCTGTTCCACAAAGAGTGAATTTTATTGTGGGGTGAACCCCAGAACCCGCCCATAACAGGCTTATTGAGAATGCGACAAGATGTGAGTTGCAACTGAGATGTTGCACCATTCTCGCTTAACAGGCTTTTCGGCCTGTTCCACAAGAGATGAATTTTATTGTGGAACAGGCCGAAAAGCCTGTTCCTAAAAAGCTTATTGAGAATGGTGCAATATCTCAGTTGTCAGGCAGTATTCTCCTAAAAAACCAGGTTTCTGAGTCCCAGCGCCTCGATTTTCAGCTTTTAGAGAGATGTAAAAACTCGCCCGATCGCTACACTATTAACTAGGAACTCAGCAATTTTGGAGAAGAGGTGAATTGAAATTCGTTTCCGACCCGCAAATAAAAGTCAAAATCCGCAAAATGAACGAGCGGGTGCGGTGGCAAGAACAGTCGATCGTCCATCGGGGAATAGACCAAACTCGGATGGTTTTAGAATCTCAAACCACCGACTCTCCAGAGTTTTCGTTTTTAGTCGTAGGCGACAGCGGCACGGGCAATCACCGCGGCTACAATCCCCAGCGGCAGATTGCCGAACAGATGGTCTCCGAGCGCGAAACCTGCCGTTTCGTCCTCCACACGGGCGATGTAGTTTATCTCGTCGGTTCCAGCGAATATTACTTGCAAAACTTTATTCGCCCCTACCGAGAATTTATAGTCGGCGGCGAGCATCCCTCTCGGATTGCCTACGATCGCATGGTGTTTAACTTTCCGTTTTTGCCCGTACCGGGAAACCACGACTATTACGACTTGCCCATAGTCTACGGCATTCTGTCGGCGACAGCTTTGCCGCTGCGCCGGCTGTTGGGTTCCAAGTTGGATCTCGATGTCGGCTGGCACGGTTCCGATCGCGGAAATACCTACGCCAAAGCCTTTCTCGACTACCTCAAAGCTCACAAAATGCCGGGAGAACTCGATCGCCACCTAGACGCCCACTACACCGCCAGCACCAGCACAGGCCGCTGCCTCCGCTACCAACCCGGACGCTTTACCCGCTTACCCAACCGCTACTACACCTTCCGCAGCGGCGGCATCGACTTCTTCGCCCTCGACTCCAACACCTTCAACGAACCCTTACCGATCCCGAAAACCAAACAGGGCGACATTCGCCGCCAGAATTTGGAACTCGATCGCCAGAAGTTGGAACAAGAAAAATTGGCAATGCTCGAAATGTGCGATCGGCTCAAGCCGGAGATTCCCGAGGAAGACGAACAGCTAGACGACTTGACCGCCAAATTAGAGCAAGTTGACGAAATGTTGATGGATATTGACAAACAACTGTCCCCCGACAAAACAGCCGCCACCGACGTTGAACAGCTCGAATGGCTGAAAAAAAGGCTGATTAACTCTTGGGGCGATTCCGAGGTGCGGGGGCGGGTAATTTACCTGCACCATCCCCCCTACGTGACCGAGGCAACAAAGTGGAATCAAGCTCAAACTTTGGCGGTTCGGTTGCGATTGCGCGAGGTACTCGACGGGGTGGCCGATGCAGTTGGGGATGTGGCGCAGGGGCGTCCGCTAGTAGATTTGGTGCTGACTGGCCACGCTCACTGTTTGGAATACCTGCGGACTGGGAATACCGGACACGGCGACTCTGGGATTAATTGGATTGTCTGCGGGGGAAGCGGCCACAGTCTCCGCCGCCAGCGTCCGGAAGGGCCGATGTTGCAGGAAGCATTGAGTCCTGAAGCTTATCGGTTGGCGCGGCAGTCTGGTTCCGAAACAGCCAGCCGGCGGGTAGCGGAATCTTTGCTATTTGTCGGCCGCAGCGGCCAAGGTTCCTACAAACGCCGTCCTTATTCGTGTTTGCGGATTGATGTTCTCGATGGGTGTCCCCCCAAGTTCCGCATCCGACCTATGGTTGTCGAACGATTTGAGGGGAAATGGCAGGATATCTCGATCGAACCTTTTGTGATTTAGCATCAGTCATTCAATTTGATTGCGGGGAGTAGGGTTGGGCACGCGAGCCCGCCCAAACAGGCTTTCCAGCCTGTTCCACAAAAATTCAATTTGATTGTGGGTTGGGCACGCGAGCCCGCCCAAACAGGCAAGATACCTGTTCCACAAAACCAACCTCACTTAATTCAGGAGAAAAATTCCATGATTGCTAACTTAACCGCCACCGGCTGGGAAATTATTTACCACCGCGCCCATGCTTTGCTCGCCGCCCAACTTGGCGGACAGTGGAAGCGCTCGAAATCTCCGCTTCGCTTGTACGAAACCATAGCCGCGATTTCGCATCACGATGATTTGGAGAAAGAGTGGGAAGAAAATATTTTAACTGAAGCGGGCGCGCCCTTTGATTTTACGTTGCAGACGGAAACTTCTCTGCCGAAAATTAAAGCTATGGCGCAGAATTCCCTATATCGCGGTAGGTGGGTAGCCATGCTGATTTCTATGCACATGAGCTATCTCAATGAAGGAAAGCGGGGAGAGTCGAAGGAACTCGACGAATTTTTGGACGAACAACTGGAAAATCAAAAAAAATGGCAAAAAGAGTTGAATATTTCTCAGGAAGATGCTAAGGCAGCTTATGCTTTTTTCCAGTGGTGCGATCGGCTATCATTAATTCTTTGCTGCCGCGAGTTACCGGCCGGAGAACGAGCTTTAGAAATTGCTGTCGGCCCGGACGGCAAGCGCTACGATATTGTACAGCACAGCAACGAACTTGTGACGGTAACTCCTTGGCCTTTTGAAGACGATAAGTTTACTGTGAACGTCGAAGCGTGCCTTTTGGATAAAGTCAAGTTTGACAGCAACAAGGAAATCAAGGAAGCGTTGCACAAAGCTCGGCGCGAAGTCTTAGAGTGGACTTTTGTCAAGTCTTAATTAAACCTGTGAAAAATAGGTGAGGGTTGTTGTCGAAGTTTAGCGGGTCTGGCATTTGTGTTAACTTAATGTTAAAACCATGTCTAAATAAGGGTTATAGTTGAGTCTTGATCCCCCCTAGCCCCCCTTAATAAGGGGGGGACAAGAACACTCAAAGTCAACCCCTAATCCCCTTATTAAGGGGGATTTAGGGGGAGCGAAACTTCGATATAAACGTTACGTATTACCTATTACCTATTACAAACTATGAAACGTTCAGCTTGCCTAATTTTCAATCCCGTCGCCGGCAACAGCGACCCCGACCAAGACTTAGCTAAAATTCAGGAACTTTTAGAGCCTTTTATTGACTTAGACATTCGGCTGACAACCCCAGAATTAGACGCAGATCAAATCGCCCGCGAAGCTGTTGATAGAGGAGTTGAGGAAATTATTGCTTGCGGGGGCGACGGCACATTATCAGCAGTTGCTGGGGCGATTGTCGGCACAAATATTCCTTTAGGAATTATTTCGCGGGGAACGGCTAATGCTTTTGCTAATGCTTTAGAGATTCCGAATACAATTGAAACCGCCTGCGCCACTATTTTTGGAGGGTTGACGCGGGTGGTGGATGCGGCGATTTGCAACGGTGAAATGCCGATGGTTTTGTTAGCGGGAGTGGGTTTTGAGGCAGAAACTGTCGAACTCGCCGATCGCGAAATGAAGAATCGCTGGGGAATGCTGGCTTACATTCTGTCGGGAATTAAACAGTTAAACAATTTAGAAAGATTTGAAGCGGAAATCGAAACCGAAGATAGAATTATCAGCCTTACTGCTGTGGCGGTGACGGTGGCGAATGCAGCGCCGGCTACTTCGATTTTAGCTCAAGGCCCGGCGGGGATTGTTTTTGATGACGGCTTGCTGGACGTGACGCTGGTTGCGCCTCAGAATAAAGCTGGGGCGATCGCAGCTTCTTATCACCTTTTGCAAACAGCTTTGAGTGGCAATCCTACCGATCGCGACGACATCGGTTATTTGCGGGCAAAAAAAATAAAAATTACTACCGATCCGCCTCAAAAAGTGGTTTTAGACGGGGAAATCATCGGCATGACTCCGGTTTCTATTGAGTGCGTTCCGGGAGGTTTAACTATTTTTGTACCGCGAATTGAAGAAGAGCCGGTGGTAGAAAAACTCACTGGTTTAGCGGACATCGAAATTACATTGAAACCCTCAACTTAAAATTTTTAGCGACACAAACAATAAGAAAGACCGCGCGGGCGGTCTTTGTTTTTTAGGCTTCTAAAATTTGGCGAATGCGGCGCTCCAAACGTTCGAGGTCGAGTCCGCCTTCATCGCGGCTGATGCGGCGCACGGTGACGTTAACATTGCTCAAATCTGCCAGCAAATCTTGCAGGATTTCTTGTTGCTGCCGAGCTTGAGTTATTTCGCGCGGTTCCTGCACCAAATCGCGAACGATTGTATCTTCCGCGCGCGAAGCAACGATCGGGTCTGCTTCGCCGTCTACGTGCACGAAAGTGCGCCGACCCGGCCCCCGTTCTTCTTCAATTGGTATTACTGCTGTTACTCGATCGGATCGTACATATTTGCCAAATCCCAGGTGGACTAAGACAGAAGATTGTATTTTCATAGATAGCAAGTTTTATTTGTTAGTTATCTATATTTTAACTTTGCCAACTCGGAGATGACCACTAATATGAGAGCTATTATTACTACAATATATGTCGGTTTTTCCTGGATATTATCGTTGTCATCTTGCGGAAAAAATGGTAATATTTTTGGTTGATTTTCCGCCGTCTGATTTCGCACTATCTGACAGTCCGGCAGGGGTTGAAACCCCTGCCTCAAAGCTAAAGTCCTCTTAAGAGGACTGAAGAATTTATTCAAAATGCTCGGAGTTGTGAATTGAATTTCATCAAGCAATCTTATTATATATCATATCAATTTCGGTTGGATATGATATGTTGCACCATTCGTGTGATGTAGGGGCGGGTTCGCCCAGAGCCTTTTGGGGTGCAAATAGGTTAAATAAACCCGCCCGATCCCATCGAAAATTCCTTTGTTGACTCTTTGTGCAACGTCGAGCGTTCGATCGGAATGATTTAACCACAGAGAACGCAGAGAACACAGAGAAAGAGAAGAGAGAGATTAATAATTCTGATGTTAATAGATTTGATATCATTCAATATCTGGGTTGAATCCAATTACTAAATAAAAATACGATTCCACAGTCCTATGCAAGAGGATATTCCCACAATCCGACAGTCTGGCAGGGGTTAAAATATTCCCACAATCCGACAGTCGGGCACTGGTTAAAATATTCGCATAATCCGACAGTCCGGCAGGGGTTAAAATATTCGCATAATCCGACAGTCCGGCAGGGGTTGAAACCCCCGCCTCATAGCGAAAGTCCTCTTAAGAGGACTGAATAATTTATTGAAAATTATCCTATTGGTGGGTAAAAAATTCGCAAATAATGTTAATGCATATCAAGATAATACCTGGGTCGAATCAAATTGCTAAATAAAATATGATTCCCTAGTCCTATGCAAGAGGACTTTTGCTATGAGACAGGGGTTTCAACCCCTGGCGGACTGTCGGAATATGGCAAATCTCGGACTGTTAGATTACTATCGGAATATGGCAAATCTCGGATGGTTAGATTACTATCGGAATATGGCAAATCTCGGATGGTTAGATTACTATCGGAATATGGCAAATCTCGGACTGTTAGATTACTGTCGGAAGATGGCAAATCTCGGATTGTGCGAATCTCGGACTGTCAGTGGGCGACAGTTGGCTGATGGGTTACCATAAAAATAGAGCATTTTGCGATCGCCCGCAGCGCATTTCAGGGACACAGCCTACCGATTCGAGATTTGAGCATTACTTCCACGGACAAACAGGAAAGCCTAAATCATGTTAATTAGTCTCGACTTAGTTATCAGCCTCCTGACAGCCATTCCCCTCGGCACCATCAGAGACAAGTTTCAGCGCAACGAAACTGTCATCAAACTCTTAAAAAAATTTAACCTCGACCCCGATGCTCCGCCGGCAGATTTTAGCGGAGTTTATGTTTATACTTTAGTAGAATACGGCGCTGGCAAACCCAAGCAGATTTTAGAACTGTTTCGCCAAAAAGAGATTGAATCAGCATTTCGCCAAGCCTTCGAGTCCGATAGCCCAGCCATTTTAATTAAAGCAGGCGATGACTATCTGAATGAGAGTGCTTTAGGCAAAGAAATTCGAGATTTAGGCATTGACCCCAGACGGGAATTCATGGCATTTGCCGCCGTGTTTATGGAAGTAGCAAAGCGGACGCGGACGCTGGGAGATGTGATGGTGGGAAATGCGATCGCCTCTTTGCAAAAACGCCTATCTCTGGTAATGGATCGCATCGAACGCCTCCCCACTATCGAAGGAATTCGCACCGAATTTGCGCGGTTGGAATCCGAAGATTATCCCGCACTTCCCGCAGCAGCATCAACTAATATTCAAAAGTCTCAAGCTTTTATTTTATCACAACAAGTGCGCGGTTGGTTTGAAACATTAAGTTATAAGTTTGAAACCTATCAAATCTCGGAGGATAACTATTTTGAATGGATTATCAATGTCCCCGTCAGACACAATCGGTACGATCGCATTTTAGTGCGCGGAATAGCCGGAGAAGCGGGACTCAGAGATATCTCGGCCTTGCGCCAGTCGGTGGAAAAACAGCGCACCGATGAAGGATGGTTAGTCACCGCCCGCCGCATCAGTCGCGCAGCGCGGGATGAAGTAGATAAACCAGAAAATAGCGATCTAGCTTGCTATACTTTCGATGAATTACTCGACCAAGATGCCGATTTTACGGCTTATCTGGATTGGCTGGAAACTGAAATCACCAGCCGGGGAATTAATACTAAATACGTACCGCTAGCTTGTACGAAAGAAGAAATCGACCCCGATACTCACCGCAAAATAGGCGTCAGTCATTATGGCGATCGAGATGGCTGGATTGAAGGTTATATTGACCTGTGGTTGGATGACCCAGTAAAAGAACATATTTCAGTTTTAGGAGAATTTGGAACCGGGAAAACTTGGTTTGCGATGCACTATGCTTGGATGGCGCTGCAACGCTACAAAAAAGCTCAAAAAAGCGGCTTAGAACGTCCGCGTTTGCCGTTAGTAATTCCGCTGCGAGATTACGCCAAAGCAGTTAGTGTCGAGTCGCTATTTTCCGAGTTTTTCTTTAGGAAACACGAGATACCTTTGGCGGGTTATTCGGCTTTTGAACAACTGAATCGGATGGGTAAATTTTTGTTGATTTTCGATGGTTTTGATGAAATGGCCGCTAAGTGCGATCGGCAAGAAACCATCAACAACTTCTGGGAACTAGCAAAAGCCGTGGTTCCCGGCGCAAAAGTCATCCTCACTTGCCGTACCGAACACTTTCCTGAAGGCAAGGAAGGACGGGCATTGTTCAATGCAGAACTGCAAGCATCAACAACCATTTTAACAGGCGAAACTCCCCAATTTGAAGTCTTAGAATTAGAGAAATTTAACGACCAACAAATTAGCCAAGCGCTGTCATTTCAAACAGAAGCGGCGACAGTAGAAAAAGTGATGGGAAACCCGCAACTATTGGATTTAGCGCGTCGCCCTGTGATGACCGAGTTAATTTTGGAAGCATTGCCCGATATTGAAGCTGGAAAACCTGTCGATATGTCGCGGATCTATCTGTATGCGGTGCGGCGGAAGATAGAGAGAGATATCAAAGCTGAACGGACTTTTACTTCGCTAGCAGATAAGCTTTACTTTTTGTGCGAGTTATCGTGGGAAATGCTGTCTACAAACCAAATGAGTCTGAATTATCGCGGTTTTCCCGATCGCATTCGAGGCCTGTTTGGTTCCGTCGTCCAAGAGGAAAAAGACTTAGACCACTGGCATTATGACATGATGGGTCAAACGATGCTAATCCGCAATGCAGATGGCGATTATACTCCGGCGCACCGTTCGTTGTTAGAGTTTTTTGTCGCTTATAAATTTGCAGCGGAATTGGGAGTTTTGGCCGCAGATTTTACCGAATTAGTTGCGCCCGAACAGTCTTGTGTCAATCCTGATGCAGAACCTCGATCGTACACTTGGTCAAATTATTGTCGGCTTCAAGCCCAGAAGAGAAATAATGGTGAACTAATCGCACCTTTGAAGGGATTTGTTGCTGAAGATTTAGATCAACTTCTTCAGAGTTTCGGACAAGCGCCACTGACGAAAGCAGTCATGGATTTGTTGTTGCCGATGCTAGTAGGGGCGGTGCCCCCGTGCCCGCCCGACCAAGGTTTAGGGGCAACCACGGGGGGATTGCCCCTACTCGAAATTATAGAAGCAACGCGAGGTAAAACAGAAACTGAAGTAGGCTACGTGGGAGGCAATGCGGCAACTCTGTTGTTAAAAAAGGACAAGACTGCTTTAGAAGGGAAAGACCTCTCTAGTGCAGTTATTTTAGGTGCTGATTTTACAAACGCGACGCTGCGCCACGTCAATTTGGCTGAAGCGAATTTGGCTAATTCTACTTTTACTAAAATCTTCGGCAGTGTTCGGTCAGTAATATTTAGTCCAGATGGCAAACTGTTAGCTACAGGTGATACTGATGGCATAGTTCGCTTGTGGGAAGCTAGCAGTTGCAGAGAAATATTGACCTGTAAAGGACATACCAACGTGGTGGAGTCAGTCGCCTTCAGTCCTGACGGCAAAATACTTGCTAGCGCCAGTTATGACAAAACGATCGAGTTATGGGATGTCAAGACTGGTGAATGTTTAAAAGTTTTCCAGGGACATACCGAATCAGTAATGTCAGTCACCTTCCATCCTGATGGAAATATACTCGCTAGCGGTAGTTTCGATCGCACGGTAAGGTTATGGGATATTCGCACGGGTGAATGCTGCAAAATTTTGCAAGACCATACTAAAGTTGTATTTTCAGTTGTTTTCCATCCTGCTGGTGAGATGCTTGCTAGTGGCAGCGGCGACCAAACAGTGAGGCTATGGAATATCGGTACTGGTGAATGTCTCAAAACTTTGCAAGGTCATACTAAAGTTGTATTTTCAGTTGCTTTCCATTCTGCTGGTGAAATACTTGCTAGTGGAAGCGCCGACAAAACAGTGAGGCTGTGGAATATCGGTAGCGGTGAATGTCTCAAAACTTTGGAGGGACATTTGGATCAAGTACGGTCGATCGCCTTCAGTCCAAATGGCGAAATACTCGCTAGTGGAAGTCACGATCGCACAACGAAGCTGTGGGATATCCGTACTGGTGAATGCTTGAATACTTTGCAAGAACATAACGATCGAATAGGGTCAGTCGCCTTCCATCCTGCTGGTGAAATACTTGTTAGTGGAAGCGGTGACCAAACGCTGAAGCTGTGGGATATCAATACTGGTGAATGCTTGAATACACTGCAAGGGCATAGCAATCAAGTAAGGTCGATCGCCTTCAGTCCCAACGGTGAAATGCTGGCCAGCGGGGATGACGCGCAAACAGTCAAGCTGTGGGATGTCAGCAGTGGTGAATGCCTCGAAATCTTGCACGGACATCTCGATCGGGTAGACTTGGTTGCTTTCAGTCCAAACGGTGAAATACTTGCTAGCGGCAGTTATGACGAAACAGTGAGGTTGTGGGATGTTAGCAGTGGTGAATGCCTCCATACTTTGCCAGAGTGGGGAAATGAAGTACACTCGATCGCCTTCAGTCCTTCGGGCGAAATACTTGCTAGTGCAAGTTATAACCAAACATTGAAGTTATGGGATGTCAGCAGTGGTCAATGCCTCAAAACCTTGCAAGGGCATAACAGTTCAGTACACTCGGCTGCTTTCAGTCCTTTGGGCGAGATATTTGCGAGTACAGGTTATGACGGAACCGTAAGGCTGTGGGATATCCATACTGGTGAATGCCTCCAAATTTTGCAGGCGCATACGGCTTGGGCGCGGGCGATCGCCTTTAGCCACAACGGTGAAATACTTGCCACTGGAAGTGTCGATCGAACAGTCAGACTGTGGGATGTTCGCAGCGGTGAATGCCTTCTAATCTTGCAGGGGCATACTGATTGGATAGGTTCAGTTGCCTTTAGTTCTTCTAGTGAAATACTTGTTAGTGGAAGTGTCGATGGAACGGTAAGAATATGGGATATCCGTACAGGTGAATGTCTAAAAATTTTGCAAGATCATACCAGTAGAATTAACTCAGTTGCCTTCAGTTCAAATGAAAAAATTCTTGCTGCTTGCAGTCGGGATGGCACAATTATGATGTGGGAGATTGAGACTGGTGAGTGCCTCAAAATCCTCAAAAGTGACAGACCTTATGAAAACATGAATATTGCTGGAGTTACGGGTTTAACGGAAGTTGAGAAAGTTACGCTCAAAGCTTTAGGGGCTGTTGAAAATTAATCATCGCAAAGGAGGAAGTATGCAGTCAGCAATACGAATTACAACCAAAGTTCTTGCAGGAAATAAACTGGAAATTTAAGTGCCGCCTGGATCGGTGGGCGAAGATGTTGAAGTTTTTGTGATTATACCAGAACAGCCTCCGTGGCGGCGTAAAGTGTTGGAATTGCTTACAGAAATCCGCAGCCGTCACGTTTCCAGAACTGTTGAAGAAATCGATCGCGAACTTCAGAACTATTAGTCTATGAGCTTTATTCCCCGCTTCTCATACAATCACAATCTGGTTAAGCATTTGGGAGTCATCGAGGGTGCCCGTGCTGTCATTAAGGTGTTACCATTGCCACCTGATACGACTCTACGCCTGCGCCACGATGCTTTGCAAAGAAGTACGCGCAGCTCTACTCAGATTGAGGGTAATCCCTTGGATGAAGCGGCGGTGCGACGGGCGATCGCCAGGAGCTCGCGCACGGGAAGTGATGCTGAACAGGAAGTCCGAAATTACTGGCGGGCACTCGATCGCGTGGAAGAATTCGCAGAAGCCCAAACCCCGATTACAGAAGCATTTATCAAAGAACTGCACCGAATAGTCATCGTGCGCGGTCGCGGGCGGCGGGGTAGCAAAAGCGAGTATCGCATTACAGAATGCCCTGTGGTGGATACAGTCACGCGGGCGATCGATTACGGACCACCGGAACCGGGGGACGTACCCGCCCTGATGCGGGAATTAGTCGATTGGCTATCTTCAACGACAGCAGCAGAATGGTCAGCCCCTATCCGTGCGGCTATTCTGACGCACCGCTTTCTCAGTATCCATCCATTTAACGACGGGAACGGTCGCACGGGACGGCTATTGGCTACTGCTGAACTGTGGCGTTCCGGCTATCGAATGCGAGGGTTTTTCTCATTTGATGAGTATTTTAATGCCGATCGCGATCGCTATTACCGTTCGTTGCAGATGGGACTGCCGGTGAACTTCTACGAAGGTCGCCACGACCCAGACCACACGCCCTGGCTGCTTTACTTTGTGGAGACGATGGCTCGTGCCGCCGATGAACTGCAAGCTAAAGCTAAGTCTCTTTATCAAGGCGCTTCTCCTGATGCCCTACCCTGGGAAGCATTGCCACGTCGCTCTCAACAACTGATACTTTTAATCCAGACAATCCCCGACAATCGGCAACAATCTGAATATAGCACACTCATCAGACAGGTCCCAGA
>NZ_JAUBOZ010000051.1:0-55518 GCF_036700475.1 Microcoleus sp. T2B6
GGCGTCACCTTCTACGAATTGCTGACAGGAAAATTGCCTTTTGAGACAAAAGATGCTTTAGAGATAGTTCACTGCCACATTGCCAGACAACCAGTTGCCCCGCACGAAATCAAGCCAGAAATTCCCCTAATTGTCTCGCAAATTGTCAGCAAGCTGATGGCAAAAAATGCGGAAAATCGCTATCAAACTGCATTGGGTATCAAGCAGGATTTAGAAATGTGTCTGGTTCAATTACAAGAAACCGATAGCATAGAAGAATTTGACTTGGGAACGCTGGATATTACAGACCATTTCCTGATTACCGAAAAACTCTACGGCAGAGAAAGTGAAGTTGATCATCTATTAGCTGCCTTTGAGCGAGTCAGTATCGGTAGCGCCGAAATGATGCTGGTGGCTGGCTTTTCTGGGATTGGAAAAACCGCAGTAGTGAACGAAGTCCATAAGCCGATCGCCCGACAGGGTGGCTATTTTATCAAAGGCAAATACGACCAATTTCAACGCAATATTCCTTTCTCAGCATTTGTGCAAGCATTTCGGGAATTGATGGGACAATTATTATCAGAAACTGACGCTCAGTTACACAGATGGAAAACCCTGATTCTCACCGCAGTAGGCGAGAGTGGGCAAGTCTTGATTGACGTAATTCCTGAATTAGAACACATCATTGGCCCTCAAAGTCCTGCACTAGAATTGTCGGGGAGTGCCGCCCAAAATCGCTTCAATCTGCTGATGCAGAAATTTGTGCAAGTATTTACCACAGCAGAACATCCATTAGTGATATTTTTAGATGATTTGCAGTGGGCGGATTCGGCATCCCTGAAGTTGCTACAACTGTTAATGGAGGATAGGGGGCATCTGTTAGTATTGGGTGCTTATCGGAATAATGAAGTCACCCCTGTTCATCCGTTTATGTTAACAGTGGATGAGATTGTTAAGTCTGGGGCAGTGGTGAACACTATTACGCTGGAACCGTTGAGCCAAAGAGATATCAATCAGTTGGTAGCAGATACGCTGATTTGCGATTTATCCTTTGCCGGGCCATTGACAGAATTGGTTTATCAAAAAACCAAAGGTAATCCCTTTTTCTCTACTCAATTCCTCAAGTCGCTGTATGAAGATGGTCAAATTATCTTTGACTGGGATGTAGGGCATTGGCAGTGCGATATTGCTCAAGCTAGACTTACCCACGCCTCGGATGTGGTGGAGTTTATGGCGTTGCAATTGCAGAAGTTGCCGGCCATTACTCAGGAGGTTCTCAAACTTGCCGCCTGCATTGGGGCGCAGTTTGATTTAGATACATTGGCAATAGTCAACGAAGAATTACCCGAACAAACAGCATCACCACTATGGAAAGCCTTGCAAGAAGGACTCATTTTACCGATTACAGAAGGCTATAAATGCTTCATTCCCACAGATGCTCAATCCAATACTGAGTCTATTACCAATCCAACTTATCGCTTCCTGCACGATCGCGTCCAGCAAGCGGCTTATTCCCTAATACCCGAAAACGAAAAAAAAGCTACTCATCTCACAATCGGACAGTTACTCCTCCAAAATTATTCGGAGATAGAAAGAGAAGACAAACTCTTTGATATAGTGGGGCATTTTAATCAAGGAATTGATTTAATCAATCAATTAAGCGAACGAGAAGCCTTAGCCCAACTAAACTTAGAAGCGGGAGGTAAAGCGAGAAGTTCTACCGCCTATGCAGCCGCAAATATCTATCTGCAAACAGGGATTGAGCTACTGAGGGCCAACTGCTGGCAAAGTCAGTATGAGTTGACGCTGAATCTCTATATTGCTGCTACCGAAGCCGCCTATTTGAATGGTGACATTGAGGGTATGGAACAGATGGCAGCATTGGTGTTGCAGAATGCTCAGACGATTTTAGACAAAGTTAAAATTTACGAAATTCAAATTGCCGCCCAGACAGCTCAGGGCAAGGTGTTAGAAGCGATCGCAGTCGGCAGAAATGCACTCTTACAACTGGGTGTTGAACTACCCACAGCACCTGACGAAGCCTTGATTAGTAAAGCGCTACAAGCCCTTGCCGGCCAACTCCAGCATAAACGGATTGAAGAACTAGCTAATCTGCCGATGATGACTGATGCCAAGGCTCAGGCAGCTATGCAACTCTTAAGAATGTTATGTGCACCCATTTTTCAAGCAATGCCCGGTTTGCTGCCCCTAGTTACCTCCACGATGGTGAGTTTATCGCTCTGCTTTGGGAATGCACCCGCATCGACGGTGGGGTATGCGATGCACGGGATGGTTCTGTGTGCCTTTTTAGGACAGGTGGAAACGGGTTATGCCTTTGGTAAATTGGCACTTTCATTGCTCGATCGGTTCAATGTGCCCGAATTAAAGTCCATGATTCTGTTTGTGTTTAGTTGCTTTATTCAGCATCACCAAGAAGCTCTCTGGGCAACGGTACCGACGCTGAAAGATGGCTACACGGCGGGCATGGAAACGGGCGATTTTCTCTACGCTGGCTACAACATAACTATTTACTTTTATGCCAACTTTTTCGGTGGGGTAGAACTAGACCATTGGGGAGCCGAACTAGCAGATTACAGCACTGCCTTAGATATGGTGAAGCAATATTCTGCTCAGGATTATTTGGATATGATGCGGCAGACGGTGCAGAACTTGACGGAATGTGTGAGTCAACCGGATTGCTTAATAGGAACTGCATACGATGAAACTGTAATTATTCCTAAGCGCTATCAGAACAATGAATTCACAGCGCTAGCTTTTATCTACATCAACAAACTACTTCTTGCTTACTCGTTTGGCAATTATTCGGCTGCCATATACCACATTACCCAAGTTAAGTCGTATTTGATGGCAGTATCGGGAAGTGTTTATTTTCCCATTTTCCCTTTCTATGCTGCCCTAACACACTTAGCGCTATTTCCCACACAGCTAGAAATTGAGCAAGTAGAAATTATCGCTCAGGTACAAACACATCAAACCACTTTACAACAGTGGGCGGAAAATGCTCCCATGAATTATCTGCATAAATGGTATTTAGTTGAGGCCGAAAAACATCGCGTTTTGGGCAATAAAGCTGAGGCGATTGAAATGTACGATCGCGCTATTCAACTCGCTAAAGAAAACCAATTCCTCAACGAAGAAGCCCTTGCCAACGAACTAGCAGCCAAATTTTATCTAGAATGGGGCAAAGAAAAAATTGCTCAGACCTACATGGTTGAGGCGTATTATTGTTATATCCAATGGGGAGCCACTGCTAAGGTAATAGATTTAGAAACGCGATATCCCCAGTTATTGTCAGCGATTCTAGTAGGAAGAAAACCAACTAAAACTACTCCAACAGTGACGACCAAGGGTTCTGGTTCTAACTTAGATATCACCACAGTAATGAAAGCTTCTCAGGCCATTTCTGGCGAAATCCTGCTGGATAAATTACTGTCTAAATTGATGAAAATTTTGATGGAAAGTGCAGGAGCGCAAAGAGGCTCTTTAATTTTATCAAGCCAGGAAAAGCTGTTAATTGAAGCTGAAGGCACAATAAATTCCCAACAAGTCACCGTGTTGCAGTCAATCCCCGTTGACACCTGTCAAGAACTTTCCTCCGCAATTGTCAACTATGTGGCCCGCACTCAAGAAAGCGTGGTACTTGATGATGCTGTCCGAGAGGGACAATTTACCAACGACCCCTACATCCGAAAAAATCAGCCCAAATCAATTTTATGTGTGCCACTGATTAACCAATCTCAAATCGTCAGTATTGTTTACCTAGAAAACAATCTGACAGCCGGATCTTTTACGCCAGAAAGAGTGGAACTATTAAAACTGTTATCTGGACAGGCGGCGATCTCGATCCAAAATTCTAAGCTTTATACAGAAGTCCGCGAAAGTGAGAACAGACTCGCTCAATTTTTAGAAGCAATTCCAGTGGGGGTGTCAGTGCTGGATGCTTCTGGCAAATTTTACTATAGTAATCGCGTTGCTATTCAATTATTAGGTAAAGGAGTTATCCCTGAAGTCACCAGCGAGCAAATACCAGAGGTTTATCAAGTCTATCAAGCTGGAACAGAGCAGGAATATCCCTCGGCAGAATTGCCGGCTGTGCGGGCGTTGAGGGGCGAAAATGCCACCGCTGACGATATGGAAATCCACCAAGGCGACAAGATTATTCCGATCGAGGCTTGGGGTACTCCCATCTATGATGAAAAGGACAACATTTCTTATGCAATTGTAGCCTTCCAAGATATCACAGAGCGCAAAAAAGCCGAAACAGAGCGAATCAGATTTACCAATGAACTGTTCCAACTCAACAAAGCTTTCGAGCGTTTCGTCCCCAATCAATTCCTCCATTTTCTAAATAAATCAAGCATTATTGATGTCGAATTGGGCGACCAAGTGCAGTTGGAAATGTCGGTGCTATTTTCCGATATTCGCGACTTCACCACGCTTTCGGAAAGCATGACGCCGGAGGACAATTTCAGATTTATCAATGCCTATCTTTCTCGCATGGAACCCGTCATTAATGAAAATAACGGGTTTATTGATAAATATATTGGCGATGCGATTATGGCGCTGTTTAGCGGCGCGGCGGATCATGGGGTGAAAGCCGGAATTGCTATGCTGCAGAGCCTCGTTGAATATAATCAACACCGGGCTAATTCTGGCTATGGCCCGATTCAAATAGGGATTGGAATTAATACCGGTTCTTTGATGCTGGGAACGGTGGGAGGACAAAATCGTATGGAGGGCACAGTAATTTCCGATGCGGTGAATTTAGCTTCTCGCGTGGAAAGTTTGACGAAAAATTATGGGGTGTCGCTGTTAATCACCCAGGAAACTTACTCGCGCTTAGAAAATCCATCCGAGTACGCAATCCGCACCCTCGATACGGTAAAAGTCAAGGGAAAATCTGAATTAGTAACAGTTTATGAGGTATTTGATGCTGATCCGCCAGAAATTAAAGAGGGCAAGTTAGCTACGTTGGAATTGTTTGCAGAAGCTTTGGAAATTTACTCAGAAGGGAAGTTAGCTAAAGCGGGGCGGCTGTTTGCCGAGTGTTGGCGTCAGAATCAGGGCGATGCCGTCGCTAAAATTTATTGGGAACGCTGTCAGTCTACTTTAAGGACTCGCACAAAAATCAAAGACAGGCTATACCATTTAGATTAATCATAAAAGTCCAAAGCTCGATCGCTACATTGTTGGAGGGGGAGATCATTTTCATTTGACGGGGTGACAACCCCATCAACCTCGGGTCGCTAGAATCTATGTTACATTGCTGCGATAGGTGAGAATATTCTCCTCGCAAGTCTTCTAGTGCGTCATTAATTACCTCATCCTTTTTAGCTTCATCTCCTGGAATTTGGACATAAGCTTCATCAAGAACAGATTTAATTATTGGAAAGCAATTCATAGTACATAGCTAATTGACACCATTCTCATCTTTAATCACGATTCAGGATTGGGTTGGTGAATACATAAAAATTTATGTAGGTTACAAAAAGTAATTATCCTTGTCTTGTTAAAATGTTAAAATTAGCTTTACATGATTAATGGTAAAGCTGGGCAGTGCTTGTGTCAACAACTGTATATAGCAATCCTAAATCATTCTCATAATTATTGTAGGGGCAATCCCACGCCCGGTTGCCCTATAGATAGGGGGTAGGCACTCTTAGCACTACCCCTACAAATTTATCTGAATCATTTAGGATTGCTATATTTATAAAATTCAGTAAAAAGTAATCATCGAGCAGATTTATGTACACTCAACTTTCATTGTGGGAAGAGCCAAAAGCAGAAAGCCAGAAGCATGGTCAGCAATTATCTCTGCCTGATGCCGAAATAATCATGTACCGCGACTTCTTCAATAACAATGAGAGCAACCAGATATTTGCCCAATTGTACAGCACTATTAATTGGAAGCAAGAGGTGGCCCTGCTTTTTGGCAAGCAAGTCGCTATACCGCGACTTAGCGCATGGTACGGAGATGCAGGTAAATCTTACACTTATTCCCAAATAAAAATGGAGCCTAATCTATGGACACCTACACTCATAACAATCAAATCTAAAATAGAAGCAATAGCAGGTACATTGTTTAACAGCGTATTGATTAATCTATATCGCGACGGCAAAGATAGTGTAGCTTGGCACAGTGATGATGAATCAGAACTTGGTGAAAACCCCGCGATCGCTTCTGTAAGTTTTGGGGCTACTCGTCGTTTTATGCTCAGGCACAAATACCAAAAACAAATGAAATTAGAAATTCAATTAACTCCTGGAAGTTTCCTGCTGATGAAAGGAGTAACCCAGCATTTTTGGCAACACCAAATCCCGAAAGCAGCCAAAGTTACTGAAGCAAGAATCAACCTTACTTTCAGGAAAGTAAGCTAACTGAATTAATGGTAATTTGCCTATGCGTTTATCGGCTTTTACTTGCGGTTTTAATAAAAAAAATGCAACTTTTGTTAACAGTAAAAGTAGCGATTTTCGCCCAGCAATAACAGTACCGCCGAATTAGCGATCGCACGGGAGGGCCGCTGCTACGGCTGAATTTTGGTCAAACGGCTAGTTTGTTGCCGCTGCGGGGGTTTTTGGCGGGTAAGCAGAAAGGCTCAGAGTGATGTGAAGCGCGATCGCACTTATTTTATCTCAAAGTCTCATCCTTCAGGTTTACCCATTTTGCCTGTTAATGTGTAGTGCATCGCCTTAAATTTTACCCCCTCTTTACTCCCTAAATCTTTCAATTTCCTTAACTAACTCGCAGCCAAATTACCTCACACTATTGACATAACTTTGCTCAGATATCTATTAATAATTTGTAAATAGCTAGGTCTGAAGGAACACAAAGCTCGACAAAAATAATTATCTCTGAAGATAGAAGAACCCCAAATTAAACACAGCTAAGGTATAAAACTATGAAGGAGAAAAAACTACTTAAAAATTGATTAATGTAAGAAATTTTTAAGTAGAGCTTAAGATAAAAAAAAGGAAATTTATGGTACTAAGCATTATTGTCCACGGTGGAGCAAAAACCATCACCGAAGAGAAGGTTGCAGCCAACAATGCAGGCTGTACCGCAGCCGCAGAAGCGGGTTGGGCAGTGCTCGCAAGCGGGGGTACAGCAGCAGAAGCTGTTGAGGCAGCTATCCGCGTTCTGGAAGCTGACCAGACATTTAACGCAGGCTTTGGATCGGTTCTCAACAATCAGGGAGAGGTAGAGCTAGACGCAGGGATCATGGAAGGCGGTTCATTAGCTTGGGGAGCCCTCGCAAATGTTCAAGGCGTGCGCCATCCCATCTCTGTGGCGCGAAAGATTATGGATAAAAAACCCATGTTCTTAGTAGCGGATCATGCAGAAAAGTTTGCTGCAGAAAGTGGAGCCGAGATGTGTACAAAAGAAGACTTAATCGCAGATGAGCAACAGGAAGAGTGGGAGGAGGAAAAAGAAGTTATTGACCGCCCCAATACCGTTGGTTGTGTAGCTTTGGATAGTAATGGCACCTTAGTTGCG
Organism: Microcoleus sp. T2B6; assembly: GCF_036700475.1. Classification (NCBI taxonomy): domain Bacteria; kingdom Bacillati; phylum Cyanobacteriota; class Cyanophyceae; order Oscillatoriales; family Microcoleaceae; genus Microcoleus; species Microcoleus sp. T2B6. The sequence goes on from NZ_JAUBOZ010000051.1 coordinate 7,499, forward strand.
GGTACCTCCACAGGCGGCACTATGAATAAGCCGGCCGGTCGCGTCGGCGACAGCGCCATTATTGGCTCAGGCTTGTTTGCTGAAAATGTACAGGGCGCTTGCTCGACCACAGGCGATGGCGAGTCGATTATGCCAGTAGTTTTGGCTAAGACGGCGATCGACATTCTAGCGTCCGGCAAGCACCCAGACGAAGCAGCGAAGATGGCAATTGAGACTCTGGCATCTAAGGTGGCAGGAGAAGCTGGGTGCATCCTCATAGACCCTCAAGGGCGGGTTGGCTGGGCGCATAACTCAACCGACATGGCTTGTGCTTATAGAACCTCAGAAATGGACAAGGTGGCTGTGTTCACTAAGAAAAAACAACTCGCCCATCGTTGAAATTATTGAGGTTAAAGTCTCTCTAGTTGCAGAGAGTTAAAATTCCGCAACTAATATCTTGTTTCCTAGGTATTAAGTAGCTGGACATCAATAAACAGTTTTTCAATTTGTAGGGCGGGCATTGCCCACCCTACTTTTAATTATGTCGAGCTACTTAGTGGCCGGAAAAACAGTTCAATTCAAACTAGACTTGGATATTCCTATGAACTCAACATACGACTTTCCTTACTTTCAGGGTAATTCTCTTTCCGATTTGTTTGCTCCAGACATCACAGATGCACGTTATGCGTTCATCCTCAATTACCCTGCAACTGCCAGTTGGGCTGCTTACCCCAACAGGGAAAAATACTTTATTCAAGACGGCAGCAGTGAAGCCACCAAAACTTCTTTCGACAAGATTGGCCAGAAGGAACCTTGGAAAAATCTGGCAGTGTTAGGCGATGCCATCCCAGGAATTGTGATTAATCACCCGCCGAACTCGCTGATTGACTATTGGCGGGAGCATTTGGGCTTCAGCAACAGCAGTATGGAGATGATAGACTGCTCAACTTATCTCGAAGATCTCAGCGTAAGCGATCGCTTTGACAAACTCCTGACTCTATTTCCCTTCGACAATCTCAAACCCGAAAAACACGCCGTTCATCCCGACATCCACTACCACTTGCTCAGCAAAGCAACGCTAGCAGAATTAGGCGTGCAATGTCCGAAATACGAAAGCTACAATCTGCACGAAGTCAATCTCGAAAGCATTCAGTTACCAGAGCAATTCCCCTACTTGATTAAAACATCCCACGGACTTTCTGGAGAAGGCACTTATATTATCAAAAGCGCCAGCGATCTGAACTACTGCTTGCAGGAAGTGAGGAAATATCTCGATATTAAGTTGCTGGATACGATTATTGTCTCGGAATTCGTCAAGAATGAAGTGCAGAACTATTGCGTGCAGTTCTATGTAAGCAAAACGGGAAATATCACGCTTATCGGCACTACCGGCCAACTTGTCACTCCAGAGGGCAGCTATTTAGGGGGACTGATTCACTACCGCGAAACCGACATGAGTAGGTTTTTTGAGATGATTGCCGCTATTGGTAAATATGCTCACCAACAGGGTTATTTCGGCGTTATTGGCTTCGACGTGCTGGAAGATTCTGAGGGACAGTTGTATGCCATTGATGCCAATTTCCGAGTTAATGGCTCGACTCCGCTTTGTGTGCAGCGCCATACCTTACTGGGGCTGGGAAAGGATGTGGCTAAATATTCGAGTGACTGGCGAATGGATGGGACTTTGGAATCGATTCTTGTCACCCTGAAACCCGAACTCGATCGCAAGGACTTGATAATCTTGTCAGCTTTAGAGAAGGTTAAATACGGGAAAATCTACACGGAAATTTACGGGATAGTTGCTGGTGAGGATATGAAGGATATGCAGCACATCGAGCAGAAGTTGCACAGTAAGGGATTGCAGCAATAGGGTTAATATCTATTCTACCGATTGCAGCGGTTATGCGGTTTTCCCGCTCATCTCGATCGCAGGCTTCGGTGATATCGGCAAACGGGCCATCAAAAATCAAAATTGAAGGTTCCACAGCTTTGAAGTGACCAGATTCATCGGGTTCGGCAAGATAATGCCACACTTCGCGAATATCCTCAACTAAATAACACTTTGATTGAGGGGAATTTCGATCCAAAACTCTGTTCTTTCTCCGGGTTCTGATGTACACCACAGTTTCCCTTTATGCTTTTGGATCACAATTTGATAACTAATAGACATCCCCATTCCCGTACCTTTTCCTACCGGTTTGGTGGTAAAAAATGGGTCAAATAGCCGTTTTTTGACTTCCTCTGTGATGCCACACCCATTATCAGCAATACAAATTCTGATCAATTCTGAGTTATACAGACTCGTACTAATCCGAATTGTCTTTTTCTCCACCCGATCTCGCTCATCTAAAGCATCCAGAGCATTTGTCAGAATATTCATAAATACCTGGTTAAGCTGTCCTGCATAACATTCGATCTGCGGCAGATTACCGTACTCTTTGATCACTTCAATCTCTGGATGTGTGTGTCTGGCCTTGAGACGATTTTGCAGAATCATCAGGGTGCTTTCAATGCCTTCATGGATATCGACTGCTTTGATATCTGCTTCGTCCAATCGAGAAAAGTTCCGTAGAGATTTAACAATATCGCGGATACGTTCAGAACCTACTTGCATAGACTTGAGCAGTTTTGATAAGTCTTCGCTCAAAAATTCTATCTCAATATCTTCCGACTTGGCTTGAATCTCCGATACCGGCTGGGGATAATACTTTTGATAAAGCTGTACTAGCTCTAGTAAATCTTGGGTATATTGGCTAAGATGAGATAAATTACCGTGAATAAAATTCGCGGGATTATTCACTTCATGGGCAATCCCGGCTACCAGTTGCCCCAGAGATGACATTTTCTCACTTTGGATGAGTTGGGCTTGAGTCTCCCGTAGTTCTTGAGTGCGTTCTTCTACTTTTTGTTCAAGGGTTTGGTAAGAGTTCTTTAATTCGTGACTCATTTGATTAAAAGATACTGATAAACTTACCAATTCCTCTACGAGAGTGTCGGAAACATTTTGCTCGAAATTTCCACCGGCGATCGCCTGACTGGCTTGACTCAATTGCCGAATAGGTTTAGCTATCCATTGTGAAGTGATAATTGCTAATCCTGTTGCGATTACCAGTGATAACAGACAAAGGATAATCGTCGTATTTCTATTATAATTTATTTGCTCCATAAAATCAGATTCAGGCACGACGACTACAATTAGCCAATCCATGCCTCTACCATCATTCAGCGGTAGCAACTGAACAAACTGCCTTTCACTGTTGAGGGTAAATTCTAACTGTTCTGATTTATGAATTTGGTCAAACTTACCAAAATATTTCTGCAAATATTTAGCTGTCTCCCGCACAAATGGTTCGCTACTTTCCACGGCGTCAATCATCTTCTGAGCTTGACCTTTTCCTTTGATTAGTGGCTCTTTGGTGGAACTAGAAATCATTGAACCCGATCGCTCCATCACAAAAGCCTTACCTGTTTTACCAATAGACAAACTTCCCAGAAATTCCCTTAAATTTTCTGAGAGGACAACAAGAGTGGCACAGACACCCACAAGTTTACCTTCTGAGTCATAGACAGGTTCGCTGGCAGTAATTGCAGGCTTACCATTGTTGACAATATTCACAAAAATATTGCTCCAAGTAGGCCTCCCTGCTTTCACAGCAGAAAGATACCAGGGGCGTTGGCGAGGATCGTAAGAAGAGTTTACCTGTTCTAGGAATTTTTGCCGATCGCCTCTATTATCCATTTCATAAGAAGTAAAATGATAGTTTGTTTCTTGATTACTCGCAGTCATCGCGATTGTTGACTCTCGACGAGCGGCCCCTAGATAATGTCCTTGGGCATCGCCACAATAGGAGCCAAAAACAAAAGGGGAGATTTGCACTTGGGTCAACAATTGCTTAGCGTTGCGGCCATTCACCATGTCCATGTGGCCCTGTGCAAAAGCGACTGAATTCACACGATTGATATCATGAGGTTTGTTGATATATTGCTTGAGTTCTCCTTCAATGCGTGCTATTAGTTCCTGACGAAGTTGAGCCGCCACATCGTTAACCGCTTTTTGTCCATTGCGTAAGGAAAGCCAACCTGTTAAGCTCACTGCTGTAAAGATTTGTAGAACAAATGGAACAACAAGAACACCGCGCAGAGGAATTTTTAGACAATTCGCAGTTGGAGGCATAGATGATAATGCTTAGCCATTGGTTCTTTGTCTATCATAATATCAATTCATCAAAGAAGCCTGAAGCGGAGCTATCCCGATCGTGACTCGCCCTTTTTGTAGCCCCGTTAATCTGCGGTTACAAGCGATCGCTTACTGGAAGTTTTTTATTTTTCCGTTGGTCGGTAAATTGACCAAATAGCATATATTTGATAAGTCGTTAATTTTTACATTCAACTAACAAATGATATTAATAGCTATAGCCTTTCTCAAAAAAGTGAGGTATGCCCTATGCCCTATGCCCTATGCCCTATGCCCTATGCCCTATGCCGGATAGTACCTCATATGAGAGATCGAAAGGCTATGTCTTGGTTTATGTGAATGCAATAGTCGATCGCATTTACCAGCCTACTTACTTCGCCCGCACCACCAACACCGAACAAGGAGCCTCAGCCACAACCTCCGCACTCACCGAACCCTCCAAAATTCGCTTTAAACCAGTCAAACCCCGACAGCCGATCGCAATTAAATCGGCTTTATAGATATGAGCCAAACGCACAATTTCTTCTGCTGGTTGTCCCGAAACAATCTCCAATTCGCTCTGGCAAGGCAACTTTTCCTGATAAGATTGCAGTAACTTCTCCACCTCTCGGTAAGCAATCTCATCTCCCTGAGCGTGAGGTCGATCGACAACCGCGTCAAAATCCGACCTACCAGAACTGACAACATGAACTAGAATCACCTTTGCCGTCGGTTCTAGCTGAAATTGCCCTACAACTTGCAATACCTGAGTCGCTAACTCTGAATTGTCGATCGCTACCAAAACAGTATTCAATACCATGCACCTTTAAATTTCAGATACTAGACTTTAACTTTTCGCTGATTGTCGCCTACTTTCCACAATTTCGCCCTTCCCACCAACATCATTATTACCTACCCCGAAACCCGGTTTCTTAACATAATTGCGTCATTTAAGCAAGATTCTGGAAGAAACCGGGTTTCTTAAGCCCGCAGTGCGTAACTCCGTAGGTGCAAATAAACTGGGTCGCTTGTCACAGAATGTAAAGCTACCATAATCGCAAGAGAATTGCTTCCTTTCATTGCATTTCACTCGCTTTTGACTACCTATGTATTTTGCCGATCGCCAATCTCAAATCTACCATCTAAAACTCACCCTTTCCCTCATTTTCAGTCCGCAGCCGCACCGAATCAGCGTGAGAAGGAAGCCCCTCAGCTTCTGCCAAAACATTAATCGCCCTACTCACCTTCTTAAGTGCAGCCGGCGAATATTGAATCAAACTCGAATGCTTCATAAAAGTTTCGACACCCAGCGGCGACGCATAGCGCGGAGCCCCAGAAGTCGGCAAAGTGTGATTCGGGCCAGCCAAATAATCACCTACAGCTTCCGGCGTCGAGCAGCCCAAGAAAATCGCCCCAGCGTGGCGAATTTGGTCGAGCAAAGCCCAGGGATCTGCCACTTGCAATTCCAAGTGTTCGGGCGCAAACTCGTTAGAGAGTTCCGCCGCCGCTTTGAGCGAGTCAACTACCACGACTAAACCATAGTTGGCGATCGCCTTTTCTGTTAAAGTTCGGCGCGGGTGATTTGCCAACTGTCTGTCTACCTCAGCCACCACCTTTCTAGCCAGCACCGAATCCGCCGTCAGCAAAATTGCCGACGCCATCGAATCGTGCTCAGCTTGAGCCAACATATCCGCAGCCACGTGTACAGGATTCGCCGAAGCATCCGCAATAATCAACACTTCCGACGGGCCAGCCAGAGAATCAATTCCCACAGTCCCGTAAACCAGTTTTTTAGCCAGGGTGACGTAAATATTCCCCGGCCCAGTAATTAAATCCACCTTCGGAATAGTTTCCGTACCGTAGGCCAAAGCCGCGATCGCCTGCGCCCCGCCTACCCGATAAATCTCATCAACTCCCGCTTCCTGAGCCGCTACCAGCACCGCAGGATTCATTTTCTTCTCCTGTCCGGGGGGAGTACACATCACCAGTCTCGGCACCTTGGCGACCTTCGCAGGAACCGCATTCATGATCACCGAGCTTGGATAGGACGCCTGACCGCCAGGAATGTAGATTCCCGCTCGATCGACCGGCGTGTAGCGCTTGCCCAAAACAATCTCGTCATCACCAAACTGCACCCAAGACTTGGGTACGCGCTGTCGGTGAAACGCCTCTACCTGTTTGCAAGCCAGCCGGATGGCATTTAATAATTCTTTTGACACCTGCTGGTAAGCAGCATCCAATTCGGCGCCTGTCACCCGTAAATCTTCCACATTTAGGGTCATGCGGTCAAATTCAGCAGTGTAGTGCAGCACAGCCCGATCGCCTCTGCGCCTTACAGCTTGCAGCACCTCCCGCACGGTGGCTTCTTTGTGAACGACAAGTTCGTCATGGGTGCGATCGCAGATCCGTCGCAGTTCAGCTTGTGCCTCAACCCACTGAGTAATGATTCGCAGCATGGAGATTAGGAATGCCGTCTATAACTTCACTAACATTTGCTTGACAATTGGGGATTTTTGTGGCTATCTCCTAGAGAAGTAGGCCACCACCAGTCCACAAGCTTAAACCGCGATAGTCGCGGCATTTTCCAAGGCTTCAGTGCAGCGTTTAAATCTCTGTCGAGGATTTTGCAACACTGAGGACAAGTCACAACCTTCTGCTACACAAAACTTGGCTAAACTTATTTAAGTCTCACCATTCAATCAGGATTGCTCCTGAAGGGTCTGCTTCCTGTTTCACCCAAGGGAGTCGGCTCCTTCTTGTCCACAGGCGTTAATTCGGGTGTAGCCCACCCTAATTGAGTTAATTTTAGTTGAAGCTTTTAGCCATGAGTCATCCAATATTTTCAACCCATTTAACGAAACGCGGACTCCCGTTCGACCTTGTAATAGGCTGGTCAGTTTTGACTTGCACGCTGGTTTACTCTCCCAGATAATTAAGCCTTTGTTTTCGGCACTGATGTAATCATACCGCCCCGAATGTTAACCATTCAAGTTAAGTATGACTAATTTTAGTAAACTTTTTGGCTATGCAAGTCCAACTCTAGGAATTGCCCGCCAGAGAACCGGTTGCGGAGGGAGAGGGTGGGAACGCAGAGGGGGAGAGTGTCAGACCCCGATATGATCCGAGAGGGAGAGTGTTCGAGGGGGAGAATTTTGATTCTGCCTTCTACCTTCTACCTTCTGATCCGGCTGTCTTCTACCTTCTACCTTCTACCTTCAGCTTTTTACCTTCTACCTTCGGTAAGTGCTTCTTGCCGAAGCCCAAATAACCCGTATTCTTTCTTATAGCTTAACTTGGATTTTTCAGAGAATTGGATTTTAAGCAAAATAGGTGCTATATTAGTTTTTCCAACACCTGATAATTTTTTTATAAAAAAACGCCAAATTATTGTATACTTGAAAATTGCGCGCAAGAAACCGTGACTTTAACTCGTGACGGTGGAAACACCGCAAAACGCCTCCGTAACACCCGTGTCATACCTGTGGGTATTGTCAGGGGTAAAGAACAGGCAGTTAAATGAGTCAATAAAAAATTATTGCGCGGGCGCCGCCAAAAAGTAGCCACAGACTCAGCTCAATCTGAATCTCAATCTGAGCGAATGGAAAGTGGCTGTCTCACTCCGCCATTAAAAATCAAGCTTTTTGCGGATCGATCCCGAAAAGGTTGTCCTTCAAAATCCCCGTGTCTTGGGACTGTCTTGAGACTAGGGTGTATCAATGAATACCTACTTCCAGCAACTGAACTATGGCAAATATTAAGTCCGCCGTCAAACGAGTCAAAATCGCCGAACGTAACCGCTTGTACAACAAATCTTACAAGTCAGCGGTCAAAACTTTGATGAAGAAGTATTTCGCGGCCGTAGACAAGTACGCCGCAGCTCCGAGCCCGGAATTAATGCAAGAAGTCCAGCAGCGAATGTCTGAGGCCTACAGCAAAATTGACAAAGCTGTCAAAAAAGGTGTACTCCACCGCAACAACGGCGCTCGTAAAAAGTCCCGCTTGGCAAGAACCCTCAAGCCACACGAAACATCCTCGGTAGCGTCTTAAGGAAGCAGAAAGTTCGGCAACGAAGCAGTGTACAAGATTGAAGGGATGGATGTTGAGGGAAGAAGTCAATCGATTTTCGATTTTCGATTTTCGATTTTCGATTGAAGCATTGACTTGCGCGAGATAAATTCGGGGGGCAAGTTTCATCGGATACAGGTTTTTTATTTCTGGACGGATGAATCACGTGGCGGGTATCCTGGATGCTTGATTGTCAAGCGTGAAGCAGGAAGAAGGAAGAAAGAAGACGGAAGATTTTTCCCGCACACTCTCTGCCACTCCCACTCCCAGACTCTCTCACTCCCCCCTCGCCCTATCCCACCAAGACTCTCCCGTATCACCTCTAATCTGCTTCCCCCATGCAGCTCATCGACACTCACGTTCATATCAACTTTGAGACCTACAAATCTGAGTTAGAAGCCATTCGAGAACGCTGGCGCGAAGCTGGTGTAGTTCGGCTGGTTCATTCTTGTGTAGAGCCAGAAGAGTTTGCCGGTATTCAAGCAATCGCCAATCAGTTTGCAGAAGTCTCGTTTGCGATTGGACTCCACCCCCTAGATGCGGACAAGTGGAAAGACGAGACTGCCAGCCAGATTAGGGAATTAGCAAGTTCGGACTCTAGGGTAGTGGCGATCGGCGAAACCGGACTGGACTTTTATAAAGCTGACGATCGAGAACACCAGTTTAAAGTGTTTGAGGCACAGCTTGAAATCGCCCAGGAACTTGACAAACCAGTCATTATCCACTGTCGCGACGCCGCCGCCCCAATGGCCGAAATGCTGAGGAACTTTTGGCAAACACGCGGGCCAGTGCGCGGGGTCATGCACTGCTGGGGAGGCACACCCGAAGAAACCCAGTGGTTTTTAGACCTAGGTTTCTACATTAGTTTTAGCGGAACAGTCACCTTTAAAAAAGCCTTGCAAATACAAGAATCAGCTTGTATGGTAAATAGCGATCGCATCCTAGTCGAGACAGATTGCCCTTTTCTCGCCCCCGTACCCCAGCGGGGAAAACGCAACGAACCAGCCTACGTCTACTACGTAGCCGAGCAAGTTGCTAAATTGAGAGGAGTTTCTCTCTTAACTCTGTCCCAGCAGACAACCGAAAATGCCTGTCAGCTATTCGGCTTTTCTGTTTAGTTATAGCAGAACAGAGAAACGAGGAAAACAGGTTGGTTTAGGAGCCAGCGATCGGGACAATCCCATTTCTATCCAGCCAGAAAAACCGGATTCATCCTTTATTGGAGATTCTTTTGGCGTTGCCTGTTGCGATCGGATTTGCGTCCTATAATAAAAAGAACCGACCGATCGGGCGTTGGCTTAGTCTCCGCGACTGCGATGTCGCCCAGGAACTACCAACACAACGCGAGTACGCTAACCTTCGGGATCGGTCAAAACTTCACGCAATACCTCAAACTTACACACTCAAACTTACACATCAGAAGAAACTTGGAACCTCAGCAATTTGGCAATAGCTGTCAAGTCAATTTTAGGAGTCAAAAGTGTAGGGAATTCACCCAGGGATACCACGAGATCAGAGCTAAAAGCATCTCGATCGAAACTAAAATCCGCACAAAAATACTGCGAGCCACCAGCAAAAATAACCGTTGCATCAGTTGGCAGGCGATCGAAAACATCATATAAATTCTCTCACACAATCCATCAAAAAAACGCAACAAGGTAAAAAAGCCCAGCCTTGGCGCCATGTAAAAAGCTAGAGCCACTGCGGAAAAAGGACACCCATGACCACTAAAGATTACACAGAATTCGCCTTCACCTTGCCCGACCTGATCGAAATCCAGCGGGCAAGTTTTCGCTGGTTCCTAGAAGCCGGACTGATCGAAGAACTCGACAGCTTCTCCCCGATTACAGACTACACGGGCAAGCTGGAACTCCACTTCATGGGCAAAGACTTCAAACTCAAGCGCCCCAAATATGATGTGGACGAAGCCAAGCGGAGGGACAGCACGTACTCGGTGCAAATGTACGTCCCCACCCGCCTGATTAACAAAGAAACAGGGGAAATCAAAGAACAAGAAGTCTTCATCGGCGACTTGCCCTTGATGACCGAGCGCGGCACTTTCATCATCAACGGCGCAGAACGGGTCATCGTCAACCAAATCGTGCGTTCCCCCGGCGTGTACTACAAATCGGAAACCGACAAAAACGGTCGCCGTTCCTATAACGCCTCGCTCATCCCTAACCGTGGCGCTTGGCTGAAATTTGAAACAGACAAAAACGATTTAGTCTGGGTCAGAATCGACAAAACCCGCAAACTCTCAGCCCAGGTGCTGCTCAAAGCCCTCGGCCTCACCGACGGCGAAATCTACGACTCACTCCGCCACCCGGAATACTTCCAAAAAACGATCGAGAAAGAAGGACAATTCGGCGAAGAAGAAGCTTTGATGGAGCTCTACCGCAAACTCCGTCCCGGTGAACCCCCCACCGTGGCGGGCGGCGAACAGCTCCTTAACTCGCGCTTTTTCGACCCCAAACGCTACGATTTGGGCCGAGTCGGCCGCTACAAACTCAACAAAAAATTGCGCTTGACAGTCCCCGATACCACGCGGGTGCTGACATCGCAAGATATCTTGACGGCGATCGACTACTTAATTAACCTCGAATTCGACATCGGTTCCACCGACGACATCGACCACTTAGGCAACCGTCGCGTCCGCAGTGTCGGAGAACTGCTGCAAAACCAAGTCCGCGTCGGACTCAACCGCTTAGAACGGATCATCCGCGAAAGAATGACCGTCTCGGATGCCGACTCCCTCAGCCCCGCTTCTCTGGTCAACCCCAAACCGCTGGTAGCAGCAATCAAGGAATTCTTCGGTTCCTCCCAGCTATCGCAGTTCATGGATCAAACCAACCCTCTGGCAGAACTAACGCACAAACGTCGGCTTTCCGCCTTGGGCCCTGGAGGTCTGACTCGGGAACGGGCCGGGTTTGCAGTGCGGGACATTCACCCGTCCCACTACGGCCGGATTTGCCCGATCGAAACACCAGAAGGCCCGAACGCCGGTCTGATCGGTTCCTTAGCAACCCACGCCCGCGTCAACCCCTACGGCTTCATCGAAACTCCTTTTTATCCAGTAGAAAAAGGACGGGTGCTGCGCGACAAAGCGCCTGTTTACATGACAGCCGATGAAGAAGACGATTTGCGCGTTGCCCCCGGAGACATCAGCCTCGACGAAAACAACAACCTCTTGGGCGAAACCGTAGCCGTCCGCTACCGCCAAGAATTCACTACCACCACTCCGATGCAGGTGGACTACATGGCGATTTCGCCCGTGCAAATCGTCTCCGTAGCGACATCGCTGATTCCGTTCTTGGAACACGACGACGCCAACCGAGCTCTGATGGGATCGAATATGCAGCGGCAAGCTGTGCCGCTACTGAAACCAGAACGGCCCCTCGTCGGTACGGGCTTGGAAGCTCAGGCGGCGCGAGATTCCGGGATGGTTGTGGTTTCCCGGATCGACGGCGAGGTGATTTACATCGACGCTACCCGGATTATTGTCAAACCCCTGGCTGTAGATGCCGAATCGAATTCCAGCGAAGAACATTTCCTGATTCGGGAATACGACGATCTCAAAGTCAAACAGCCCTCGGTTTGGAAGCAAAAATATGCTGGCTGCATCGAACACGAACTGCAAAAATATCAGCGTTCTAACCAGGATACTTGCTTAAATCAGCGTCCTTTGATTTATGAGGGCGATCGCGTCGTAGCAGGTCAAGTGCTCGCCGACGGTTCCTCCACCGAAGGGGCAGAACTCGCTCTGGGTCACAACATCCTCGTAGCTTATATGCCTTGGGAAGGCTACAACTACGAAGACGCGATGCTAATTAGCGAGCGTTTGGTGTACGAAGATGTCTACACTTCGATCCACATTGAAAAATACGAAATCGAAGCCCGCCAAACCAAACTCGGCCCCGAAGAAATCACCCGTGAAATTCCTAACGTCGGCGAAGACGCGCTGCGCCAGCTAGACGAACAGGGGATTATCCGCAAAGGTGCTTGGGTAGAAGCCAGCGACATCCTAGTCGGCAAAGTCACCCCCAAAGGCGAATCCGACCAACCGCCGGAAGAAAAACTGCTGAGGGCAATCTTCGGCGAAAAAGCCCGCGACGTGCGCGACAATTCCCTCCGCGTCCCTAACGGCGAAAAAGGCCGCGTGGTGGATGTGCGGGTGTTTACCCGCGAACAGGGCGACGAACTGCCCCCCGGCGCCAACATGGTCGTCCGCGTCTACGTGGCTCAAAAGCGGAAGATTCAAGTCGGCGACAAAATGGCCGGCCGCCACGGAAATAAGGGTATTGTGTCCCGGATTCTGCCGATGGAGGATATGCCTTATTTGCCCGACGGGACTCCCGTTGACATAGTGCTCAATCCCTTGGGCGTACCGTCGCGGATGAACGTGGGTCAGATTTTTGAGTGCTTGCTGGGGTGGGCGGGCGAAAATCTGTCGATGCGGTTCAAGATGGTGCCTTTTGATGAAATGCACGGCGCTGAAAAGTCGCGGGAAACCGTACACGGCAAGCTACAGGAGGCACGCGAAAAAACCGGCAAGCCTTGGGTGTTTAATGAAAAGCACCCCGGCAAGACTATTGTCTACGATGGCCGAACTGGGGAACCGTTCGATCGTCCGATCACAGTCGGCATCGCCTATATGCTGAAGCTGGTTCACTTGGTAGACGATAAGATCCACGCCCGTAGCACAGGCCCTTACTCGCTGGTAACGCAGCAGCCTTTGGGCGGCAAAGCACAGCAGGGGGGTCAGCGGTTCGGAGAAATGGAAGTCTGGGCTCTGGAAGCGTTCGGCGCCGCTTATACTTTGCAAGAGTTGCTGACTGTGAAGTCGGACGATATGCAGGGGCGGAATGAAGCGCTGAATGCGATCGTCAAAGGCAAAGCTATTCCGCGCCCCGGTACGCCGGAATCTTTCAAGGTGCTGATGCGGGAGTTGCAGTCTTTGTGCTTGGATATTGCCGTGCACAAGGTGAATACGTCCGACGAGGGCAGCGAGCACGTTGAGGTGGATTTGATGGCAGATGCTGGGGGCAAGCGATCGCCCTCCCGACCTACTTACGAATCGCTTTCTCGTGACGAACTTGACGAGGATTAGGCATTAAAGATTTTAGATTAAAGATTAAAGATTTTTTGACAGCCTTCAATTCTTTAATCTTTAATCGACAATCTCAAATTAAAATGCCTCAGCAGTGTTCGTACCACTGCTGAGGCGAATCAACGCTCTAAACAGGAGAGACGCTGAACATGAATATTGTAACAGTTGTCCCAGGAATTCAAGGAGAAGTTGACCGGGCGACGGGCTGTATTAATTGGCAAGGGAGCAAGTTTGGCAACGGTTACGGGCGCAAGTGGATCGATGGCAAAACAGTATTAGTCCACCGTTTAGTCCTCGAGTCGAAAATAGCAGGGTTCCTCGGTTCCGGTTATTTTGGTTGCCATACCTGCGACAATCGAAGCTGCATCAACCCGGCACATCTGGTAGTAGGTACTGCTGCTGAGAATACCGGGCAGATGATTGGGCGCGATCGCAAAACTCCCAGACGCAAAAGTATTCCCGGTATTGGCATATTGTCGATCGCACAACTACGGGAAATTCAGACTAAATATTTATCTGGAACCATCAAGAACCACCTAGCAAAAGAGTATGGAGTACAACATGAAACTATTACTAAGATACTTCAGACAAATATTCCCGATAACTTCACTACAGTTTCACCCAATTTTTTAGGAGAAATTCAAGACAGCGGCTGCATCATTTTCTCAGGTGGAAAGGATGGTCAAGGTTATGGCAGATACTGGAAAAATGGGAAATTAAAATCAGTTACCCGTGCTGTTTTAGCCGAGAAATTAGGATATGAACTTCCGACTTCGATGGATGCTTGTCATACCTGCGACAATCCCAGTTGCATCAATCCAGAACACCTTTGGGCAGGTACTCGCACTCAAAATTTGTTAGATGCTTCTAAGAAAGGACGCACTCAAGGAAAAAGTCATCCTCTTTCCAATGCCAAATTAGATTGGGAAAAGGTGCGAGAAATTCGACAAAAGCTAGCAGCAGGAGAGAGGATGAAGGATGTAGCACAGGAATACAGTGTCGGCCGCAAAACCATACACGATATTAAATATCACGTCACTTGGAAGGAAGCAGGCGAAGAGGTTCCAGTTCCTCGCATGGGTGGATATCTCGATCGAAAATTGACTTTCGAGCAAGCTCTTGAGGTACGAAAAAGGATTAGAGATAGAGAATCAATCTCTAAAATAGCTGATGACTTAAAAGTATCCTCAAGTGTTATCTATGATATTAAAAATAATATCACTTATAAAGGAGTATAAGAGTGATTTAAACCTAAAAAAAGCACAGAAAAAAGATAAACCACCCCAAATAATCTACTGTAAATTATCAATTGGAGTCAAGAATGGCTAAAATAGAACAACGCTTTGATTACGTCAAGATCGGGTTAGCTTCACCCGAAAGAATTCGACAGTGGGGAGAGAGGACTTTACCCAACGGTCAGATAACTGGAGAGGTGACAAAACCAGAAACAATTAATTATCGCACGTTAAAACCTGAAATGGATGGCTTGTTTTGCGAGCGCATTTTTGGGCCTGCAAAAGATTGGGAATGTCATTGTGGGAAGTACAAACGAGTTCGCCATAGAGGCATTGTTTGCGAAAGATGCGGTGTAGAAGTCACTGAATCTCGCGTCCGCCGTCACCGGATGGGATTTATCAAATTAGCGGCTCCCGTAGCTCACGTTTGGTATCTCAAAGGCATCCCGAGTTACATGGCAATTCTGTTAGATATGCCGCTCCGAGATGTCGAACAAATCGTGTATTTCAATGCCTACGTTGTCCTAAATGCAGGTAATGCAGAAAAGCTGCAATACAAGCAATTGCTCACCGAAGATGCTTGGCTGGAAATAGAAGACGAACTTTACAGCGAAGATTCCACGCTGACGGGCGTAGAAGTGGGGATTGGTGCTGAAGCTTTGCAAGTTTTGCTGCAAAATATTCCGCTAGAAAGTGAAGCGGAAAAGTTGCGGGAAGATATTGCTAATGCTAAGGGTCAAAAACGGGCAAAGTTAATTAAACGCTTGCGGGTTATTGACAACTTCATCGCTACGGGTTCTCAACCCGATTGGATGGTTCTCAACGTGATTCCCGTGATTCCCCCCGACTTGCGGCCAATGGTGCAGTTAGACGGCGGCCGTTTTGCAACCAGTGACCTCAACGACCTCTATCGGAGAGTCATCAACCGCAATAACCGCTTAGCTAGACTGCAAGAAATTCTGGCGCCGGAGATTATCATCCGTAACGAAAAGCGGATGCTGCAAGAAGCAGTGGATGCGCTGATTGACAACGGTCGCCGGGGCCGGACAGTGGTGGGGGCAAATAATCGGCCGCTGAAGTCGCTGTCGGACATCATTGAAGGGAAACAAGGCCGCTTCCGACAAAACTTGCTGGGGAAACGGGTTGACTACTCCGGACGTTCCGTGATTGTGGTAGGCCCGAAACTGAAAATTCATCAGTGCGGATTGCCGAGAGAAATGGCGATCGAACTTTTCCAGCCCTTCGTCATCCACCGCCTAATCCGCCAAGGATTAGTCAACAACATCAAAGCAGCCAAAAAACTGATTCAGCGCAACGATCCTAGTGTTTGGGACGTGCTTCAGGAAGTGATTGAAGGACACCCAGTAATGCTAAACCGCGCCCCCACCCTGCACCGCTTGGGGATTCAAGCCTTTGAGCCGATTTTGGTAGACGGGAGAGCAATTCAGCTTCACCCGCTGGTTTGTCCGGCCTTTAACGCCGACTTTGACGGCGACCAAATGGCCGTACACGTGCCATTGTCTCTGGAATCTCAGGCCGAAGCGCGGTTGCTCATGCTGGCTTCTAACAACATTATGTCGCCGGCTACTGGGAGACCGATCGTTACTCCTTCTCAAGACATGGTGCTCGGTTGCTATTACTTGACAGCCGAAAATCCTGACGCTCAAAAAGGAGCCGGTCACCACTTCTCCAACCTCACCGACGCAGTTGTAGCTTACGAGCAAGGAATTGTTGACTTGCACTCTTATGTGTGGGTGAGGTTTCAAGGCGCCATCGAAAACACAGAACCAGAAGGAGAACCGCTGAAAGTAGAACGATCGACCGACGGCATAGTGACAAAGGAATATAAGTTCCGCCGGGTTCGGGAAGATAGCGAGGGTAAAGTGATTAATCAGTTTATTCGCACAACTCCGGGCAGGATTATTTATCACCAAACTATAGAGTCAGTGATAAATAATTAGGAAGTAATAGGTAAGACGTAGTGGGTAATAACTGATAAGTAATCGCTAACAAATAATAGTGATTGAAGTTAGAAAAATTACCCATTACCCCTTACCAATTACCAATAAATACAGTTGAGTTAAGGAGAGTGAGAGTGAAATGTTGCGGGGTTTGTTCAAGGAGTGTCCAACCTGTGTACTACTGCCCTCTGCCTCCTGCCTCCTGCCTCCTGCCTCCTGCCTCCAAACCAATTACCAATTACTACTACTACTACTCAGAAAAATGACAGAAAATAAGGAAATTGTTTTTCGCAATCGAGTTGTTGACAAAGGTCAGCTCAAAAAATTAATCTCTTGGTCCTTCATGCACTACGGAACAGCCCGTACAGCACAAATGGCCGATAAACTCAAAGACCTAGGTTTCCGCTTTGCGACACGAGCCGGAGTTTCAATTAGCGTAGACGACCTACAAGTACCCCCATCAAAACGATCGCTCCTAGACGCAGCCGAAGAAGAAATCCGCATCACCGAACAAAAATACACCAGAGGCGAAATCACCGAAGTCGAACGCTTCCAAAAAGTAATCGACACCTGGAACAGCACCTCAGAAGACCTCAAAGACGAAGTAGTCAAAAACTTCCGAGCCACAGACCCCCTGAACTCCGTCTACATGATGGCCTTCTCCGGAGCACGGGGAAACATCTCCCAAGTCCGACAGCTAGTCGGAATGCGCGGATTAATGGCAGACCCCCAAGGCGAAATCATCGACCTACCAATCAAAACCAACTTCCGCGAAGGACTCACCGTCACCGAATACATCATCTCCTCCTACGGCGCACGCAAAGGCCTAGTCGATACAGCCTTGCGAACAGCCGACTCAGGCTACCTCACTCGCCGCCTAGTCGATGTATCCCAAGACGTAATCGTCCGGGAAGTAGACTGCGGCACCCAGCGCGGAATTCGAGTCCGACCCATGACCGATGGAGCAACAGTGCTCATACCCCTCAAAGACAGATTGCTAGGGCGCGTCTTAGCCAGAGATGTCCAGCACCCCAAAACAAAAGAAATTGTCACCTATGGCAGCGAGAAAGCAGTCCGAAATCAGCCAATCACCGATGAATTAGCAGGAGAAATTGGTAACTCTGGAGTAGGCGAAGTGTACCTACGATCGCCCCTGACCTGCGAATCAACCCGATCCGTATGCCAACACTGCTACGGCTGGAGTCTCGCCCACCTGAAAATGGTAGACATGGGAGAAGCCATCGGAATAATAGCCGCCCAATCCATCGGCGAACCCGGAACCCAACTCACCATGCGTACCTTCCACACCGGCGGCGTATTCACCGGAGAAGTCGCCAAACAAGAACGCGCCCCCTTCCCCGGCACAGTCAAATTCAAAAACCTGCGTACCCGCTCCTTCCGCACCAGACACGGCGAAGAAGCACTGGTCGCCGAAAACAACGGCAAGCTTGTATTTGAAGGCGACGGATTTGAAGAAGGGAAAACCGGCGCCAAAAATCAAAAACTCAAAATCGAACTAGCCATCGTCCAAGGCTCCACCCTCATGGTCAAAGACGGACAGCGCGCCATACCCGGCCAAGTATTAGCAGAAGTGCCCATCGTCGGACGCGCAGCCCGCAAAACCACCGAAAAAGTCACCACAGACGTAGCCTCCGACCTAGCCGGAGAAGCCAAATTTGCCGACCTAGTACCAGAAGAAAAAACCGATCGCCAAGGCAACACCACCCGCACCGCCAGCAAAGGCGGACTCATTTGGATCCTCTCAGGAGAAGTCTACAACCTCCCCCCCGGCGCCGAACCAGCAGTCAAAAACAGCGATCGCATCCCCGCCGAAAGCGTCATAGCCGAAACCAAACTCGTCTCCGAACACGGCGGCGTAGTCCGCATCGCCGACCCCAGAGAAATCGAAATAATCACCGCCCAAGTCCTCCTCGACCAAGCAGTCGTCCGCGCCGAAAGCGCAGGCGGCCGCGACCACTACACCATCGAAACATCCTCCAAACAGCGGTTTTCCCTCAAAACAGCCCCAGGAAGCAAAGTCATCAACGGAGAAGTCGTCGCCGAACTGCTCGACGACAGCTACCGCACAGCCACAGGAGGCATCGTCAAATACGGCGGAGTCGAAGTCCACAAGCGCGGCAAAGCCAAACTTGGCTACGAAGTCGTCAAAGGCGGCACCCTGCTCTGGATACCAGAAGAGTGCCACGAAGTCAACAAAGACATCTCTCTCCTCCTAGTCGAAGACGGCCAATACGTCGAAGCCGGCACAGAAGTCGTCAAAGACATCTTCTGCCAAACCAGCGGAGCAGTAGAAATCACCCAGAAAAACGACATCCTCCGGGAAATAGTCATCAAACCAGGCACCCTCCATGTAGTAGACCGCCCCCCCCTAACATTAGGCGAAGGTCAAATCGTCAACGCCGGTCAAGAAATTTTCCCAGGCTTGATTGCCGAAGAATTGAGCTATGCCGAATATATCGAAACCCCCGAAGGCCCCGCTTTGTTGCTGCGGCCCGTCGTAGAATTTCCCGTACCCGACAAGCCACCCGTGCCCTCACAGACCGCCCTCAACGAGTCCATCTCCTTGAAAGCAGTCCAGCGGCTTCCTTACAAAGATGGAGAGCGCGTCAAATCAGTCGAAGGATTAGAACTACTGCGGACTCAGCTTATCTTGGAAATTGGCTCCGGAGCTCCGCAACTAGCCGCAGATATCGAGCTATTGCCAGACGAAGAAGATGCTACAGCTTTTGGCGCCGATGGTTCTGGGCCCGCTTGGGGTTCCGCCGAAGATGCGTCGCAGGAGTTGGCGGTAGCCGTGGATGATGGGAGCGATCGAACCTCCAAGACTTTCCGCTTGCAGCTAGTCATTTTGGAATCCCTCGTGATTCGGCGAGATGTCTCCGCCGACCCCACCCAAGGCAGCACCCACACCCGGCTCTTGGTCGAAGATGGACAATCGATCGCCCCCGGAGCCGTAGTCGCCCGCACCGAAATTCTCTGCAAAGAAGCCGGCATCGTCCGAGGCATCCGCGAAGGCCACGGCGAACCAGTACGCCGCCTATTAGTCATGCGAGATGCCGACTCCATTTCCATCTCCGTAGCCGGTACCCCCGATGTCAGTCCCGGTCAACTGCTCGTCGCCGGTACCGAAATAGCCCCCGGAGTTACTCTCGAAGAATCCGGCCAAGTCGTAAAAATAGTCCCCGCCTCCGAGACAGAACCCGCCAAACTTGTACTCAGGGTAGCCCGCCCTTACCGGGTTTCCGCCGGTGCAGTCCTGCACGTAGACGACGGCGACCTAGTGCAGCGGGGAGACAACCTAGTGATTCTCGTATTTGAGCGCGCAAAAACTGGAGATATCATTCAAGGTTTGCCCCGGATTGAAGAACTTCTGGAAGGACGGAAGCCCAAGGAAGCCTGTATTTTAGCCAAGCGGCCCGGCACAGCTCGCGTGGTTACAGATGACGATGTTGTCGAACTTGCCGTCATTGAGGATGACGGCCGGATTGAAGAGTATCCCTTGTTGCCCGGTCAAAACCCCATCGTTTCCGATGGACAGCGCGTAGGCGTCGCCGAAGCTTTGACCGACGGGCCTGCGAATCCTCACGAGATTCTGGAGGTGTTCTTCCACGTGCTCAAGGAGCGGCAGTCTACTTTTGAGGCGGCTTTGGAGAGTTTCCAACAGGTGCAGACCTTTTTGGTGAACGAAGTGCAGTCGGTTTATCAGTCTCAGGGCGTCGATATTTCCGACAAGCACATCGAGGTAATCGTCCGCCAGATGACCAACAAAGTCAGGATGGAGGATGGCGGCGATACTACTATGCTGCCGGGCGAGTTGGTAGAGTTGCGGCAGGTGGAGCAGGTGAATGAGGCGATGTCTATTACTGGTGGGGCGCCGGCGGATTATACTCCGGTGTTGCTGGGGATTACTAAGGCTTCGCTGAATACTGATAGCTTCATCTCCGCTGCTTCGTTCCAGGAGACTACGCGGGTGTTGACTGAGGCTGCGATCGAAGGTAAGTCTGACTGGCTGCGAGGCCTCAAGGAAAATGTCATTATCGGCCGCCTGATTCCTGCCGGTACTGGGTTCAATGCCTATGAGGATGCTGGGGTTCAGGATGCGGGTTTTGATGGTGCCGTATTTGATGACGACATCCACGATTTACAGGAGGATGTTGTACTTGACGATCGCACTGCCCGTCGTGCTTATACGATCGAAAGCGGCTATGAAATTGGCCGCGGGGCCGATCTTGAGCCCGATGAAGACTTTGAGGAGGTTGAGGTTGATGAGGACGATTTTGTCGCTGAGGCTGAGGATGATGCCTTGGGGCCTGATGCGGACGATGAGGATGATATTGGTTTTGATTTTGATGAGGATGAAGAGTAATCGCGGTTTAGCTTGAGCAAGGAGGTGAGTGAATGGTGTTGCGCGGGGCGATCGGATAATTTCGTTCCACGGTCGCCGCACACTCCTATTTCACTCGTCATAAAAATCTCAAAGTTTTCCTCACAAATTACAAGTCCGAACTCATAGCATTGTGCGATCGGACATCGAAAGGAAGAAGGAAGAAGGAAGATTCAGAGTTCAAGAAAACTTTGTAATTCTAGAGTTTTAATTGTTTGTTGGTTCAAACAAACAATTCTTTCTTCCTTCTTCCTTTTTCCTTCTTCCTTCTGCATATATGGTTCACTCAATCAGGCAGCAAAGCCTTGATTTGATTAACAAACTCTTGATGGTCTACCACAGGTTTAGAGATGTAACCGTCGGCACCGCTTTGATCCAGAAATGTTTCTTTATCACCAGCCATCGCGTGAGCAGTCACCAAAATAATCGGCAGCGAGGCCGTTTGTGGGTCAGCTTTGAGCAGTTGAGTAATCTTAATGCCGTCAACAGATTTGCCCTGGTACACGCTGCGCGAAAGAGACACATCCATTAAAATCAAATCAGCTTCGCCGTTGGCAGCAATCTGCATCACCTCTTCAACATTTTCCGTGTGCTTTACGGCTAAGCCCCCCCGCTTAGTCAGAATTTTGGAAAAAACCCGAGCATTAACCAAATCGTCCTCTACAATCAGAACGGTTTTCATAAATAAATATGGGAAGTATAGAAACTTTGTGACTTTAGTCCAAAGAGGAACACGGCACGGGGACTACATCCCCGTCAAAAATGCAGAGTTTTTAGCGCCATCAGCCGGGAACCCTGCAAAACCCGTATGTATATCCTTGAGCCACTAGCTGTGAGAGGGTTTACAGATGCCTAGAAGCATCCAGTACCATCATTTAGACTACTACACACAGACAGTTTAGTTCTTTTTTATAACTAGACCTGGAACTGGTGAGAGTCTCAAGATTCTCAGGTAGCAGGTTTCTAGTACAATCCAGGACGGATGGACGACGCCTCCAAACCGGGTTTTTGATCGTTTCGGCGGGCTACAACGAACTATTGCTATGAAAAAACCCGGTTTCTGACTACCCGTGCGTCCTGGACTTATAGTACCCTCTCTTTCGGTCAAGCCTCCGGCTTCTACCATTTTAGATTTTAGATTTTAGATTTTAGATTTTAGATTTTAGATTTTAGATTTTAGATGGGAACTGATTGACTGGATATCCGTTTGGAACACGGGCCTACAGTTGCATTATTTTTTGAACTGGTATTAGATTCGGGAATGTGTGATAATTATTTTCCTTCTTCCTCATTAGAATCAAGCCATGTTTATTCACATACTCCCGTCGCCACAGCATTCGGAGTAGCGAATCTAGCGGGGATTGTTGGAGATTCCTAATACTCAGTTTTAACCCCTCAAAACGGCTTAAAATATCGACGCTTGCGTTCATCAAGGGGATGTCAGACTAGGAGATATCGCCAGGAGAGCTTTTGACTGATGCAATTCATCAATATCGGCATTTTTGACACTCTCAGCGAGTCACGGCCACGCTCTATGGTTGAATAAGCCCAAAACTTGGACTTCCCTCATCAGAAAAAATGGGTAGAAACCCCGTGCTTCTAGCACGGCTTTATATTTTTGATTTACTACCGCCTTGGGATTGGTTAACGGGAGTGTACTTTTGTATTGCACTTTCAACGGGACAATTACCGCTTCCAATCTTCCAATCCTGTACGCATAGTATTTTGCACGGGTTGTGCCTCCCATGAATGGGGTAATGTTAGCTTCGACAATGTTTCGAGAGCTTGTTAGACCTGCAACACTGTTCCTGTTACCTGAGAACTGTTTAATTGCAGATGACAGAGCAGGGGACTAGCTACACATCCACAGGGTGTCGTGACTCTCAAAACGTAGGCAATTAAGCCTTAGTCTGGTCAGTACGGCTTGCCAGATTTCTCTTGCAAGCCCCGTGTCTTTAGACCGGGGTTACTGACAGTCCAGTCGCCTCTACACGATCAGAACAAGTACCAGTACCAGAGGTATTCCAATTCCGCTTACTTTTCTTTTGTAATACTTTCGGAGTCCATCACGCTTGCCAAAATACGGTAAGCTCGATCGTCTACCATTGCTGCTTGATCCAAGCTACGACTATACCGAGACGAGATCAATCTGGGGTTTCTCCTGAATATAATATTTCTTCGTGTAGATGGTTATTCCTAATTGCAATTAAATTCTATCATGGATTGACGGGGACTCAAGTCCCTCGTGATGCTTTCCTAGGAAGAGCTACAGCCTCACTACGTTCTGAGTTTCTGGCATTCCGTGTTCTCCTGTGAATCAACCTTCTCACGGCAGAAGGTAAATAGACAGGTAGACACAAATGAAGGCAACATAGAGGTTAGGGTAAGAGTGGAGAGTAAGAGGCCAGTGTGGCCCGTCTTCGGGACTCTGATTCTGCTTTCACAAGTTAAGTTTATTTTTATTCTTCAACTGGGCGGTTGGGTCGAACTTTCGGTTCGCCTGCTGCAAAGGCTTTTAAATCGAGACAGGGAACCTCGGCATTATTGACAGAGGCTGTTTTCACTCAGGAATTAACGGACACAAGGACTCATGGCTAAACAACTCAACCTACTTTCCGGGCAAGTAATTTCTACGCCTCTGCACGCCGAGATGCAGCAATCGTACCTCGAATATGCCATGAGTGTGATCGTCGGGCGAGCTTTGCCTGATGTCCGCGACGGTTTAAAACCAGTTCACCGTCGAATTTTATATGCGATGCACGAACTCGGTCTGACGCCAGACCGACCTTACCGTAAGTGCGCCAGGGTAGTTGGAGATGTTTTGGGAAAATATCACCCCCACGGCGACCAATCGGTTTACGACGCTCTGGTACGCATGGTTCAGGAGTTTTCGAGCCGCTATCCTTTACTGGCGGGTCACGGCAATTTCGGTTCGGTGGACAATGATCCGGCGGCTGCTATGCGCTATACGGAAACGAGGCTAGCACCGATCGCCCACGAAGCTATGCTAACCCAAGTCGGCGATGCAACTGTTGATTTTACTGCTAACTTTGACAGTTCCCAGCAGGAACCGACGGCGCTGCCTGCTCAGTTGCCGTTTCTGTTACTCAACGGCTGTACGGGCATTGCTGTGGGCATGGCAACTAATATCCCGCCGCACAATTTGGGGGAGGTGGTAGACGGTTTAATTGCTTTGATTGAAAACCCGGAACTATCCGACGAGAAGTTGATAGAACTGATTCCAGGCCCGGATTTTCCAACCGGAGGGGAAATCGTCGCTACAGAGGGCATTGTTGACGCCTACACTAAGGGTCGAGGCAGCATTGCGGTCAGGGGTGTGGCCGGGGTGGAAGAGGTGCCAGGTAATCGCAAGGTGCGGACTAAAACGGCGATCGTGGTGACGGAGTTTCCGTTTCAGGTAAATAAGGCGGCTTGGATTGAAAAGGTGGCGGAGTTGGTCAATGCTGGCCGCCTCGACGGTATTTCTGATTTGCGTGACGAGAGCGATCGCGAAGGGATTCGAGTGGTGATTGAACTCAAGCGGGAATTTACCCCTGAAGCGGTTCTGGCTCGTCTTTATCAACAAACTGACCTGCAAACAAATTTTGGCGCGATTTTGCTGGCAATTGTCAACGGTCAACCCCGACAGTTGACACTGAGACAATTGTTGCAGGAATTTCTCGATTTCCGGGAAGTGACTCTTACCCGCCGCTACAATTACGAGTTGCAAGCTGCAGAACGCCGATGTCACATTGTCCAAGGCTTAATGTTGGCTTTGACAAATCTCGATACCGCGATCGACATTCTCAGAAATTCTCCTGACGGCTCTACTGCTAAGCAAACTTTCCAAGTTCGCCTCAATTTGAGCGAAAGTCAAGCTGATGCGATTTTGGCGATGCCAATGCGTAGGCTGACTGGTTTGGAAAGGCAAAATTTGCAGTCCGAGTTTGATGAGTTGATGGCTAATATTCAAGAATTGCAGCGGTTGTTGAGCGACAGGCGCGAACTTTTGAAGGCTTTAAAGAAGGAATTTCGATCGCTCAAACGCAAGTACGCTGACCCCCGCCGCACTAAATTCGCCAATGGAACTGCACGCGCAGCAAACGCCGAATCACAATTTTCTGGCAAGAAAAATTCTGGGGTGAAGCAGTTGTCGCCGGCAACGATTCAGCCTAACTTATTGCCCGTTCTAGAGGCAGAGGAAACTATAGTTGAATTTTCGCACAAGCAGTACGTGCGGCGCTTGCCGCCTGGGGAAAAACCACGCTCGAAAAGTCGCGAAAAATCGGTTTCAGCTTTAGAAAAAAATGAAGATTTTATTGTGACGGCAAATCTGACGAAAACCGATCGCACTTTGGTCGTCTTAACTCCTAACGGCAAAGCTTACCCGCTGAAAGTGGCAGATATTCCTAGTAGTAGCGCCAAAGACCGGGGAACGCCGATCGTTAGTTTGTTGTCGCCGAGTGCTACCAAAGAAAGTGCCGGTCGCGCTTTGTCGGAAATCACAGTCGCACACTTTATTTTGCCGGAAAATTCGGAAGCTGCAGATTTAGTAACTCTGACTCAGCAAGGGAAAATTAAGCGCTTGCCGATGCAGGAATTTGCTGATTTGACTAATCGTGGCGTTACTGTTGTTAAACTCAAGGAGGACGATCGGCTGCGCTGTGCGAGTCTGGGTAAAGTCGGCGAGCAAGTGGCGATCGCAACTTCAGGAGGCAGAGTCCTCCGGTTTGAGATTGATGATGAACAACTGCCGCCAATGGGCCGCGCGGCCCAAGGATCTCAAGTAACCAGGTTGCGGAAGCAGGAAGAGTTGGTGGGTTGCATCACTCTCTACCCGGACGACAGTCTGGTACTATTTTCCGAGTTGGGTTGGGCAAAACGAATGCCTGCAGGTTCTGTCAGACTTACTAACAGGGGCGAAATTGGCACTCAAGCTTTTCGTTTCTCAGAGCCTAAAGATGCTTTAGTTGGCTTGCTGCAGGCTGTTCCGGGTACGGATGTCAAACTTTTTACTAATTCTGGCCGCCTGCTGCGATCGACTATTGATGCTATAGCTTTTTGGGGGAAAGATGCTGCGGGCGATCGAGTTTTTGACCTCAATCCAGGTGAAAAAATTATCAAAGTTATCAGCAGTCAATAGTCATTAGTCATTGGTCATTATTCGCTGTGCCTCGATTGAGACTTGGCCTTGTTGCCTTCGAGCGTCTACGTCCAATTCTATTCCCCATTCAGCCTTGTTCCCAGGCTCTGCCTGGGAATACATACCCGGAGGCTCTGCCTCCAATTCCCCAATCTAAAATCTAAAATCTAAAATCTAAAATTGTTTAATGGCGCAAGTTGTATTAGAAA
This sequence comes from Microcoleus sp. T2B6, assembly GCF_036700475.1. Lineage (NCBI taxonomy): Bacteria > Bacillati > Cyanobacteriota > Cyanophyceae > Oscillatoriales > Microcoleaceae > Microcoleus > Microcoleus sp. T2B6. The sequence continues at coordinate 33,777 of NZ_JAUBOZ010000051.1, forward strand.
ATATCTACAAAAGTTTTCCGCTCCGCCAAGGAGAACAGGAAAAAGAAGCAAACACCGTCGCAGAAAGTGTCTCGCCTATAGCCGATCGCCCTGCGTCTAACAGCGTTTTGCGGCGCATTAACCTAACGGTCGAAGACGGGGAATTCATGGTGCTGGTGGGGCCTTCTGGCTGCGGAAAAAGCACTTTGCTGCGATCGATCGCCGGTTTGGAAGTTTTGACTGCTGGCAATATTTGGGTTGGCGATCGGCTCCTTAACGATTTGCCTCCTAAAGACCGAGATATCGCTATGGTATTTCAAAATTATGCTCTCTATCCTCACTTAACAGTTTACGATAATCTCGCCTTTGGATTGCGCCGCTCGGAAAGGGAGAAGGAAGAAGGAAGTTCGGCAACGGATTCTGTAACGGATGTAACGGATGTAACTGATAGAAGGAAGAAGGAACAAGGAACAAGGGAAAAGGGAGCAGCTAGAAGGAAGCAGCTAGAAGGGAGCAGAGAGAAGGGAGAAGAGACAGAAAAAGAAAAAGGAAGCAGGGAGAAGGCAGAAAAAATCAGGAATCAGGTAAAAGAGCTTATTAATTATTTAGCTTCTAATACTTTAAACAACGAGCGAATATATGCTTTATGGGAGGATTTTTTGGTAGGAGCGACTCGCAAGTTGCCTCCGGGTTTGCGCTATTTGTCGGAACGGGAAAAGGCTGTAGGAAAACGAGTGCGAGAGGTAGCTGAATTATTGCAAATAGAATCTCTTTTAAATCGCTTGCCGAAACAACTTTCGGGAGGGCAAAAGCAGCGGGTAGCTTTGGGTAGGGCGATGGCTAGAAATCCTGAAGTTTTTTTGATGGACGAACCGTTATCGAATCTGGATGCGAAATTGAGGGCCCAAACGAGATCGCAAATTGTGCAGTTGCAGCGACAGTTGGGAACTACAACTATTTATGTAACTCACGACCAAACTGAGGCGATGACTATGGGCGATCGGATTGCTATTATGAATGTCGGCCAGATTCAGCAAGTAGCTCAACCTCTAGAGCTTTACAACAAGCCGGCTAATTTGTTTGTTGCTGAGTTTATTGGTTCTCCGCCGATGAATTTCTTGTTGGTGGAATTTAGTGCCCCGTTGTTGATTTCTCACCCGCAATTTCGCTTTACTTTACCCGATATTTGGGCAAAAAGTCTACAACAATATGACGGGCGAGGGCTGATTTTGGGCATTCGGCCTGAACATCTGAGCATTAACCCTCCGGCTACCAAAAATATTTCGGTACAAGTGGAAATTGTAGAGGCTTTGGGACACGAAACTTATTTGGGAGTTTGTTTGACGGATGCTCCGGCGGTGCGGATGCAAGTGCGGGTTCCTCCTGAGCGATCGATCCGAGTTGGCGAGGAGCTTTGGTTGGCCATCGCCCATGACAAGATTCACTTGTTCGACCCTGATACCGAGTTGGCTATTTTTCCTCGTTAGGTAAAATCATCAAGGTCGATCGACCGTTGTGACCGATATCACTAATCACAAGCTTGCATTTTTTTCAAGGAATGTTATATTTATTTACATAAGCCTTACACAAGTTAACGAAAGGAGTTCGCACTATGCAAGAACAAAAACGCAACGCTTGGAACTGGGGCTTCAGCGAAGGAGCCGAAAATTGGAACGGTCGTTTGGCGATGATTGGTTTCTCTGCCGCTGTCATCATCGAATTGGTTTCCGGTCAAGGTCTGCTTCACTTTTGGGGCGTGATGTAATTTTCTAGTTAGGGCTTTTTTGACACTGCAAAGCTTGGGAGTTCCGTAACGGACTCCCTAAATTTTGGCAGCGCGATGTGGGCAGCAAATAGCCACTTGCTCCGACCAGTTATGAGCCTAAGATTTAACATCTATAGCTCAAACCGGGGCGGGGGGTCTCCCACCCAAAAGACTGCGAATCACTCTTTTGGGTGATGCTAGCAAATTACTCTAGCGGATATATTCTTTTAAGATGCTGTTCCGGTTGGGATGGCGCAACTTCCGCAGGGCTTTAGCCTCGATTTGGCGAATCCGCTCGCGGGTGACGTTAAAGATTTGACCAATTTCCTCCAAGGTCTTCATCCGTCCGTCATCTAAGCCGTAACGCAGTCGCAGTACATCCCGTTCGCGGGGGCTGAGAGTATCCAAAACGCTTTCCAAATCTTCCCTGAGCAAGTTTTTCGAGACTTGATCTTCTGGCGTTTCCCCGTCAGATTCAATAAAGTCTCCCAGACGCGAGTCTTCCTCTTTGCCGATCGGAGTTTCTAGAGAGATGGGCAACTGTGCGGACTTAGCAATGAACCGCAACTTCTCGATCGTCATCTCCATCTTAGTGGCGATTTCTTCTTCCGTAGGCTTGCGGCCCATTTCCTGAGACAGGAGTTTGGTAGTTTTCTTGATCCGCGAAATGGTTTCGTAAAGGTGAACCGGCAGGCGGATAGTGCGGGATTGGTCGGCAATTGCTCGGGTGATGGCCTGACGTATCCACCAAGTTGCGTAGGTAGAAAACTTGTAGCCTTTTTCGTGATCGAATTTTTCAGCGGCCCGGATCAGACCCAAAGAGCCTTCCTGAATCAAATCTTGGAAAGACAAACCGCGATTCATGTATTTTTTGGCGATCGACACCACCAAACGCAGGTTTGATTGCACCATTTTCTCCTTTGCCCGACGGCCGACGTGGAGTCGGTGACGGAATGCAGGAAGTGCCATATCTACAGCATTAGCCCATTCGCTGTCTTTGGGTTCGCGGTTATACTCTTCGAGCAGTTGTTCTCGAACTCGCTCTAATTCCAGCAAATCTGCAATCTTGCGCGCTAGTTCAATCTCTTCGTCAGCTCGCAGCAGTCGAATCCGACCGATTTCTTGCAGGTAAAGACGAATAGAGTCTTCAGTATAATGCTTTTTCTTTGCCTGTGCCCGACGGCGGGCTTTGGCGCCTTTGCCAGATTTAGTGTCGTCCTCAGATTGAGAGTCTAAGAATTCTTCTCGATCGTCTTCTTCGTCGATAAAGAGTTCTAACTCGCTCTCAGGTAGAACGCTTTCGGCGCCCCGAAGCAACTCGAGTGTTTCCATTTCCGGTGTAATTGTGGTTGCGAGTACGGTGTTAGCCTGGATCATGCCGTCTTCCTCATGCTCCTGAATTAAAGAATAAATAACAGTGGAATAGTGTCTGTTTGTAGTTTAGACAAGTTAGCCAGTATTGACATTCCCGCAGGAAAAAATAGTGGGATTTTCGGTCGGCTACCTGAATCTGTTACCGAAACTGCACCTGTTTTATGAGTCACAGTTCGAGTTCTGGTCTGAAGCAGCCAGGGCATTCAATCGATCGCAGATTTTAACATCGCGACCTTGAATTGAGCTTGAGGCTTTTTCTTTCGGAGCGAGTTATCACATCATCTGCGATACCTGGCGCCCAGAAGCAAACCATGAAGTGCGATCGATCGCACTTCCAAAAATACTGGCTTTTTTACTCGGTACTTCGAGCTTTTACCCGTACAAGTTTTCGGCACGGAACCCTCTAACTTTTGTATTCGAGGTGTCGAACTTTTGATGCGCCTTGCTTTCACTCTGGTTGTCAGACATGACAGTTGCACGGCAAATTTTCGCCACCTTGGATGCTGGTCTGCTGCCTCAAATGCAACAGCAGAGGGTTGAAGCACCAAACGGGGAGAATCGGATCTTGCCAAGACCTTTCCGATTGTAGCCTTTCTCACAAAAAATGGAAGTTGTTTTCCATTGTTGGTCAAGAACTAGGAAAACTCTGTCAGCTTAGCTTGACAATACTAACTCATGTCCGGCTCTGCTAAATCCTGAGAACGGCCCGCAAAAACTTTGGCACGATCGAACGGCGCTGTTTTCTGCGTATATCTGGGTGAACGGCTGCGGCGTAGTTGGCCAGACAGTTAGCAGACAATTTTTGAGTTGCCCAAATTGGAACCAATACCATCCGTGTAGATACACCCATCATTACCCTGTTTCCCTGAATTGAATCATACGCAATCTGCGATTGAATAAAGCTCGTAGCTTTAGTTTTAAGCCGGCAACTCTAGATTAGAGACCGACTCTGACCCCAAATGAAGCGTTGCGGGTTGAGTAGTGCAACAGGGGCTTTAATTGTTAAGTTAGCTCAAATCTCAGAAATTGGGTTTAATTTTCACGTTAAATCACATTAAGTTCTTAACGTCACATTCTTATTTAAGCAGTTCGACACGAGTTTGTCGCGTCCGTGGCAAAAACCACCCGGATAAATTCTACTGAGAGTTAAGCCGCCGCGCAACTCTGGGCTGCGGACTTCTCTAAAATTTTTGGCTTTCGGTTCGCACTTACGCGATCGCACGTTCTCACAAACCATACAATTAGACATCTCCCGGAAGTATAACTTCACGATTCCTTTAAATATATCGTGACAGCGTAAAGATTCCATAAAGCCCTTTAATTAATTTTAGGTAGCATTCCCGAATTGTCTTGATAATTTCAAGCAGACGCAAAAAAATCCCCAGCGGACGTTGCTGCAACTACCTGCAGATAATAACTCCGCCCGGGAAGAAAAATTTACCCAGTTAGCGATGTGCTTGCTATGGTTATAGAAGGCCTAAACAGCAGGATGCGCTTAAAGATGTGGAGGGGTAGGACGCTGGTGCGATGCTCAAAATTTTGTTATTATTTACAGCGTGTCATCAGAAAGCGCTGATCTAGGTTTGATCTCTAAATCATTCATCGCTCCTAGCTCAGCAATGACGAGAGCGAAAATTGTCGATAAAGTTGATTATACCTGCTTACTATTGATGATTTCTAATAAACCTTGATAAAAGACTTTGAAGCTTTTAGAGAGATTTGATTCAGGATTCATATATTTAGAAATTTCGCTAGAGGCTTTATATTTTTCTAGTCCTCCCTGATGGTATCCAGCGTTCCGTAATACTCTTTCTAAAGCCTCCGCTGTACCCCCTTTAATAGCATCAGGCTCTCGATATTTTTTTTGATTAGCTAAATTGGGAGAGACTTTAGGGTAAGCTTGGCGAATTGCTTCAACATCGCCGAAAAACCACGCTTCTAATTCTTCAACTACAATTCGATTTAAGACTTGGAATGATTTATCTTTTTGACAGGAAGATTTAGTGATTAATCCCGATGATATTGCCATTATTTCTAGTTGTTGTTTTAATTTGAGACAATCTTCTCGATCTTCATCTATTAAAATAACAATTTTCCAATCAGGCGGAAGCCATGCTTGATAACCTTTCAAACGATTAGGCAAGTTAGCAAGTAAATCTGGTTTTCCTCGAAAAGCATGAATCTTAGAGCTAACAGTCGATGGCACTATTTTCGGCAAAAGCTGGGTCAAAGCTGATTCTAGGGATGCTTCTTCTACTAAAAGCTCAAGATGCAAAATCCTCACCTTCTATTTATTTTAAGTGTAAAATCATTGCGGTGTACCCCCATTTTTCAGCGGATTTCCCACCTCAAAGAAATCTTCCATCCACAGCGAACCCAGTAAGGCACCGTGTTCCATAAATTGTTTGACTCCCTGCATATCTGCGGTTCTTTTTGCTTGAGTAAAACCTTTTTCATCTCGATATAATACCCATAATTCCTCTGGCTTCAAACTATCCACAAAAAAGGGAGAATGCGTTGTCACCATTAATTGAGTATTCGCAGAAGCCGAACGACATTCTTCTGCAAGCTGAGGTAATAATTGCGGATGCAAATGATTTTCTGGTTCTTCTATTCCCACTAATTGCGGGGGATTGGAATCGAAAAAAACAGTCAAATAAGCTAAGAGTTTTAACGTACCATCGGAGGCATATTTTGCCAGAATAGGATGAGTAAAAGGAGCATCTTTAATTTCCAACAAAAGTCTGCCATCCTGCATGATTGAGGCTTCGACTTTTTCGAGGCGTGGAATACGAACAGAAAGGGTTTTTAGTATTTCTTTTAACCGTTGGGGATGTTGCTCTTTTAGGTATTGGATAACATTGGGTAAATTGTCACCAGTGGGAGATAATCTTTCCTGTGCACCTGCTTCGGGAAGGCTGCGGGTGTGCTCTGCGGTTAAATATGATAAATACCAGCCTGTAATAAAACGTCTTAATGCACTAACGCGGGGATGTTTGGCAAATTGTCCTAATGTATTTACGGCTAAAAATTCAGATGATTCTAGTTTTTCGGTTATCCTTTCACCTTCTTCATCAGGACTTTCGCCACTAATGACTTGTCCTTCCCCTTTTTTGAAGTCTAAAAAACGAAAGGGTTTTCCTTTTCCCGATTGTCCGCGTCGCCAATGCAACCATTCTTCAGCAATGAAGGGACGATTATTTTCTTCATCTATAGCGAGATGATAGGTAATTAAAGGCGAGTCGGATGTCTCTCGATATTTTAATTCAATGATAATGCAGCCTTCGCTGTCTCTGGTGCGTAATTCTCGAAATCGGCCCCGTCTATCCCAGGCTTTTCTGAGGCTTTCGGTAAAACATTCGGATAGGAAAGCGAAAACATCGAAAATAGTTGACTTGCCGCTACCGTTGGGGCCTAAGAATACAGTTAAGGGGGTGAGATTTTTGAGTTGGAGATTGTGCAAAGCACGGTAATTTTGTACTTTGAGATATTCTCTACGGGGAATAGATTTCATGATTTCACCTCCTCAATTATAATCTCGGTTTTTTTTATCCTAATTTCTCCTTTAACGAACCGCGAAGACGCGAAGTGCGCGTTCGGCGAAGCCGTTCCCGAAGGGTAGGAAGAAAAGAGAAGAAGAAAAAACTAAAGTCCTGACGGAGAACTTAATTTAACCGCGAGACAGATTACTGCTGATTCCGCAGGCGAGGGTTAACAAACTCGTTTAATCCTTCCCCCACCAAAGACAGTCCCACCACCATTAAAGTCATCGCTAAACCGGGAAACAAAGCTGTCCACCAAATGCCAGTAGGTAGCGCATCTAAAGCTAAACGCAAGTCGTGTCCCCATTCGGGAGTTGCTTCGGGAAGTCCTAATCCGAGAAATCCTAAACCTCCTAATGTTAATATTGCATCGGCAGCGTTGAGCGCAAACAGCACAGGTACGCTCTGAATCACATTCAGAAACAGGTAGCGCGATAGCACTGTCCAAGTGTCAGCACCCATTGCTCGCGCGGCTTCGACAAATAATTCGGTTTTGACGCTGACGGTGTGATTCCTGACAACGCGGTAGTATTGAGGGATGTAGGAAATGCTCAGGGCGATCGCAGCATTCAATACTCCTTTTCCCACTACAAACGCTAGGGTCAAAGAAAGCAGCAGCCCCGGCAAAGTATAAATTGTATCCATTAAAAATAACAACACTCGATCGAGCTTACCGCCCAAGTAACCGCTAACCAAACCCAGCGGCACACCGATAAACAAACTCAAAGCAGTGGCTAAAATTACCACTTGCCAAGCCGCGCGAGAAGCAAACAGCGTGCGGGAAAACACATCGTAGCCGCTGCGGCTAGTACCAAACCAATAATTCGCCGACGGCGGTTCGTGGATGGGGTTACTCAAAGCCTCGGTAGGATTTTGTAGCCATCCCCAAGCTTGCATAGCTGGAGACAAGGTTGCTACCAATATAAACACGGCAGTTATTGTCAAACCTGCCCACATCATTTTCATTGACAGGCTTGACGGTGAGGCACTGTTGAGAAATCGCGGGAGTCGGAGGCGGCTTTGAGCCATAATGACGATCGACCTATATAAGACTTTTCGATTTTAGTAGCACTCAGGCGCAAAAACCCGGAACAGTCAATCGATTTTAGATTTTAGATTTTAGATTTTCGAGGCGACCCCACGGATAAATGCGGGGGCTTGAGGATTTTCGATTTGAGATTTGGGATTGATTCCACGGATAAATCACGTGGCGGGTACCATCAAGAAATTCCTGGTCAAAAATCCTCTTTCTCATTCGCCAAACACTCGCGACAAACCGGGTTTTTTCGCGCGATGGGGCTAAAAAAAAACCCGGTTTCCCCCCTGCACGGGACTGGCGCGCAGGGGGGAAACCGAGTTTTTGGCAGGTGGGACGCAAGTTGAGTTTAGGTTAAATCTCTCTTGGCACACCTCAAGTCTAAAATCGATCGAATTCCTACAAATTACTGGCAATTAACTCGCGGTACTGGCTTTTCGGCTTAACTCCCTTGAGCTCAGCTACCAAATCTTTGTCTTTGAAATACTGAATCGTCGGCGTACCAATCACGCCAGCATTTTCAGCAATTTCTGGATCTTCTTCGATGTCAATTTCCACGTAGTGGATTTTGCCCTCGAACTCATCTACTACTTTGCTCAAAATCGGCTTGAGGCTGTGGCAAGGCCCACAACTCGGAGAGGCATATTTGACCACAATCAGTCGATCGCTATCGTGGAATAACTTCCGCAAAGCATAACCTCCTTCGTGGCGCGTGTCTTGGATATCAAAGTTCTCGCTGGTTTTGCGTACTTTTTGAGATTCCGGCGCTGCTGTGGGTTGCTCGGATTCCTCAGTTTGATGGAATTCCTGCATTAAACCGTTGACTGACAGCCAACGTTCTGCCAGCATCGCCCCCATACAACCGCTGCCGGCGGCGGTGATTGCTTGGCGAAACTCGTGGTCTTGCACGTCGCCGACGGCGTAAACTCCCTCGACGCTGGTTTCTACCGAACCGTGTTTGGTGGTGATATAGCCTATTTCGTCGAGTTCTAGCTGACCTTGGAACAGTTGAGTGTTGGGAGTGTGACCGATCGCATAAAACAATCCTTTCACCAGCAAATCGCTCTCGGCGCCTGTCACGATATTTCTAAGTCTCACCCCGTCCATTTTGCCGCCGGCTTCGCCCAAAATATCCAGTGCTTCGGTGTTCCAGTGCACGGTAATTTTGGGATTGCTCAGCACTCGGTCTTGCATGGCTTTGCTCGCGCGCATTTGATCGCGCCGCACCAACATATGTACGTGAGAGCCGTATTTTGTCAAATAAATAGATTCTTCTGCTGCTGTGTCGCCCGCGCCGATGACAGCTAAGTCTACTCCTTTAAAAATTGGGGTAGCGCCGTCGCAAATCGCACAGGCCGAAATGCCATGACTCCAAAATACGTGTTCGCTAGGCAGCCCCAGCCTTTTCGCCGTCGCGCCTGTAGCGATTACTATGGTGTGGGTTTTGATTTCTCTGTCTTCCGATCGCACTGTAAACGGCCGCTTGGTCAAATCCACCGAAATTACATCTTCTGTGTATAATTCGGCACCCCAGCGCGCTGCTTGAGCTTTCATCCGATCCATCAGTTGCGGCCCGGTGATGCCTTCGGGAAAGCCGGGGAAGTTTTCGACTTCTGTGGTGGTCATCAGTTGACCGCCGGGGACGCCTCCCATTTGGTAGCCTTCAAACACTACGGGTTTCAGGTTTGCCCTCCCGGCGTAGATTGCTGCTGTGTAGCCTGCTGGGCCTGAGCCGATAATTACTAGGTTTTCTACGGTTTCGTTGGTCATAGCTATTTAATTAAACTCATAACGACTTCGTTTTACTAATTCTAGCAGAGTTCGATCGAGTTTGGTTTGATGCCATTGGGCGATCGAGCATCTGTATCTATTGTTGAGGGTCGATCGGTCTTCGGGGCAATTCCAGCTACTTTAATAAGCAAAAACAATCTAAAAGTCGATTTAGTTTTAAATGTTCGATCTATTTTGACCGCTGAAATCTTAAGAAAATCTAAAGACGACCCAAATTATTGACTTCATTCTCAATTATTTTACCTATTTACTTGTTTTGAGGCTTGTGGTACGATTTTCAAAATCCAGGGGCATTATGACTAATTTTACTTTTTGAGGCTGAAAGCTTTTAAAATCGTAAAATTAACGAATTCGCAAATGTAATAAGTACAATTATTTATGCAAAATCAGCATTTTCTGGTTTAAGAATTGTAACGCAGATTTTGCCAAGTTTGACAAAATACAGTATTTGTGGTATGCAAGGTGCGATCGGGGGGAAATTAGAAGGAAATTTTTAACCGCTTTGGAAGCACAGGCGGGACGCCCGTGCCACAATTAACATAGAATTTTGTATTTGTGTGTGAATGGATAAAATCAAGATATTGTTTGTATGCAGCCGGAATAAGTGGAGGAGTTTGACTGCCGAGAAAATATGCGAGAAAGTTAGTGGCTACAGCGTGCGATCGGCGGGAACGGAAAAAGGTGCAAGAATTAGAGTAACTGAGGGTCTTGTCGGTTGGGCAGATTGGATATTTGTGATGGAGAAGAAGCATGGCGATCGACTTCGCAGCAAATTTCCCGAAAGTCTCGAAGGCAAGAAAGTTATTTGCCTGCAAATCCCGGACAATTACGAATATATGGAACCGGAATTAGTCGAGCTTTTGCAGGCGAAACTGAATCCCTATATGGAAATTCCAGAGAACCAGATAAATTTTATGCAGCGAGTTTTGGAACCGGAAGTGATGGATTCCTTGGAAGAGGCGATCGAATACGATTCGATGGATTTTGCTGAGGTTAATGCTGCTTTTGCTCAGAGTGCTGCGGCGTTGGGGCCGGTTTTTGGAAACGTTTTGGATGCGGGGACGGGTACGGCGAGAATTCCGATCGCCCTTTGTCAACTCCGGCCAGCATGGAAATTGACTTGCATTGATTTGTCGGCAAATATGCTGAAAGTTGGGGCCCAAAATGTGGAAAAGGCGGGCGTGCGATCGCAAATTAGTCTCGAATTAATTGATGCTAAGGCCATGCCTTACCCTGACAATTATTTTGACATGGTGATTTCTAACAGCATTATCCACCATTTGCCCGATCCACTGCCGTTTTTGCAGGAAGTCAAGCGGGTGTTGAAGCCACAGGGAGCAATTTTTTTGCGGGATTTACTGCGGCCGGAAACATCGGAAATCAGGGATAATTTAGTCAATCTGTATGCGGGAGATTGCAACGCGCATCAGAAACAGTTATTCAGCGATTCGTTGCAAGCGGCATTTACGCTGGATGAAGTTGAGGAGACGATCCAAAATGCCGGGTTGGATGGGTTGAGGATTTACGAATCTTCAGACAGACACTGGACGGCAGAACGTGTTTGGTGCGAGTCTTTGTAGGCACGGGACGATCGCCGGAGAAAATTTCAAAGGACAATGGAAAGGCTCACTGTTGCAACCTCGCCATTGTTCTAGCTTTTACTTGTTGCCAAGAAATAACCGCATTGGGGTTTGTTTCGTGGTCTAGCAGGCGGCGAGATAGCTCTACCCTTTGAGATTCAGTTAATTCAAGATGTTCGGGATCGGCGCTTATGCTGTCCCATATCGCTTGTACTAAGCGAATTCTGTCATTAACGCTCAAACTAATAATTTCTGCAAGAGTACCAGCGAGATCCATAGCTTAAAAATGCGTCACAGCTAAATACTTTTCCACATTTTATCGCAAAGATTGCTGGAAAGGAGCGATCGCACCTCCCCAGCTATCCGCCGTACCGTTGCGCGATCTGTTTGTTGTTTAATTACTGTTTTCGGGTCGGAAAAATTAGTATGATTGAACCGCGAAGACGCGAAAAACGCGAAGGAAGAGTTAGGAAGAATCAGAAGTAGATAATCTTCTCCGAGGAAGGAAGTAAGATGTTTAAGCATCTGATCGGAAAAATGTGCGATCGAGGATATGCCGAAAAAGCCCGTTCCGCGACCAGAAAATGAAGAGTCGCATGTCAACTACCCGCCATCAAGCGGAGTACCGCTATGATGGGGGCTTGTATCTGAACTCCACCGCAATTCCGAGAACCTAGATAGGATTTCAGCTTTGGTTTCACCGCTCGATACATCAGGGGATGCTGACAAGCTCCCCATGCTCATCCAGTCTTGCCGGACAAGCAACGCTCTCATTGCAATATTTCGCGCACCAACCAAATCAGCGTGTAACTCATGACTACAACATTCGCATCGAAACAATAGTCCTTTGTTTGGTCTATTAGCATCCGAAGTATGTCCACATTTAGGACAACTTTTCGATGTGTAATGAGCCGGAACTTTAGTTGCTAACGAACCATTTAGATTGGCTTTGTAGTCGATATAACCGTGCAATTCGGCAAATGACCATTGAGCCTTATTTCTATTAGCTCTACGCTGTTTTTTACTAGCCTTCTTCCCAGACTTAGACTTAGTTCTATCTCGTATTCCGGTCAAGTTCTCTAATCCAATGAGGCTGTTAGGTTTGGCAATTTCCTTGCTGATTTGGTGGTTCACATCAGCGATAAACCGTCTTTCTCTTCCAGATAAAGCGATTAGTCTTCGCTTTGCCGAACGAGTGTCTTTACGCTGAAGAGTCTGTCTAGCTTTGTGATAGCGGTTGGCTTTGTGTCTAGCATCTTTCCCTGAGTAGAATTTAGACTTATTTTGTAAGTCTGTTTCCACCGCTAAGTAGCGCATACCCACATCGACACCAGAAACTCTTGTTATTTTTAGTGGCTCAATTTCAGGTACTTCTACTTCAATGCTTACCATTAAGTAGTAGACCTTAGAAGAACGCTGATAGACAATTTTAGCGGCTCCAATTTTAGCACCATTGGTAATTAAATCTAGATGCTTGTTGTATCCATCATACGGGACTACTATCCGACCTTGTAGCGTGATAATACTCACTTTCTGCTCGGTCTTAAAAGAGTAGTCCCGTTGATAATTTAGGGTACAGGTTCGAGAAATATATTTAGGGGGTTTATCGAGCCCTTTATACCGCCTCTTTGTGTAACCTTTGGCGAGAGCATCGTTAGATTGTTTTACCTTAGACCAAAGGGTCTTATAAGTGACAGATACTTGTCTGGGTACATTGCAAGCCATTTGGGCTCCAAGCCCAAACCGAACTCGCAATTCGTTGTAGACAGCTTTCTGCAACTTAGCGCCATTACTGATTTTACCCGCATCAAAAGCGACTTGTGAAGTATAGTTCAAGGCATCCCGGTAAGCTCTAGCCGTCTGAGACACCAAGGCTTTTTGCTCGGTGGTCAGGTTTAGTTTCAGCTTGGCGGTAATTACTTGGGGCATTATCACGCGCGTACTCTGATATTATTGTATCTCGTGAAAGCGAGAATGGTGAAAGGTAGAGCGAAATTTGTTCGTTCATCGACCGCCCCCTCACTTTCCGATATCTGAAGATTGTCGGTTTCGTTCGGGGGCGGATCTCTTCACTCACGCGAATTCCTCCCGCCGCTCACTCCTTGTACAGGTAGAGCGGGGGACTCCTTCTGTTTTAGTTGAAGAAGCTCAGGGAAGAACTAGAGATGAGCCAGGAAGATTTGGCGCGAGAGCTTGGCGTTTCGTCGCAAACAATCAGTCGTTGGGAGTTGGGGAAGAATGTGCCGACGTTCACCGTCAAGCAGATGAAAGCTTTGGAGAAATTGCTGGCTAGCATCGGCAGGTCGATCGGCGATTTGCCCGACAATCTGTGATCGAAACAATTAAACAAGCCCACGAATAAATCCGTGGAGCACTTTTTCCAATCTAAAATCTAAAATCTAAAATCTAAAATTACTCGATCGCGCCCTAAGTCTTTAGCTTGATAAAGCGAACGGTCTGCCGCTGCAATCAGGTTTTCCTGGGAAGTTTCGGGCACAGGAAACGTGCTCGCTACCCCCAAACTCAGCGTCACGAAAGAACACACCGCTGAATTAAGGTGTTCGATTTCTAGTTCTTTTACCCAAACTCGAATTTGCTCTGCAATCCAAACAGCTATTTCTGACGAAGTGCGGGGTAAAATTACCGCAAATTCTTCACCTCCGTAACGAGCTACCAGAGTCTCCCCCGAAACTGCGCCTGCTGAGTCATGTACAGCCTCAACAATAGTTTTGGCTACCTGTTGCAAACAAGCATCTCCCGCCTGATGTCCGTAAGTATCGTTGTATTTCTTAAAAAAGTCAACATCGCATAAAATCAAAGATAGTTCTGCTGCTGCTTCTCCCAATTCTTGCCATTTTTTCTGTAAGTATTCGTTAAAACAGTGGCGGTTGGCAATCTGAGTTAAGCCATCTAAGTTGGCAAGGCGATACAATTCGGAATTAGCTGCTTTTAATTGAGAATTAGCTGCTTCTAACTCGGATTGCGTGAGCGATAAATTGTAATAAAGTTCGCTCATAGACCAAGTAGCTTGTTGGTGAATTTGGGATAAAGCTACCCAGAGTTGATGCACGTCTAAAAGTCGGTAAACTTGAGGCTCTAACTGCACCACAATCGGCTCGTAAAGCAGTTCAGGCGGTCGCTGCACGGAGCGCTGAGCTGCCATGACAATTAAGGCTACTCCTGGTAAAATCAAAATATCGGTTTGAGCTATTTGATACAAGGCTATAATCGGTCTGCAAGCAAATATATCTACTCCGTAAGGGCGGCTCATTCGTTCCATAAATCGCCGACGCGATATCATCCCTAAAAATTCCCCATTTACGGTCAAGATAACTCCCGGAAGCAGCGGGTGAGATTGAAACAACCGAGCTACTTCTTTGGCGAGATATGAGGAGTCAACCTGAAAATTGAATAGAGCCAGATCCTTAAGGGTAGACTCTAAAGATAAATTTTGGGGTGAGTTTTCTGGCGAGTTAGACGGCTCAATAAATTCAACAGACACAGCGCAGATCCGAATAAACAATAAACCAGCAACAAAGCTAGTGTCAGCTCTTAAATTATATAATTATTTATTTCTTACCATTGGTTGTATTATTTACTACACTATTTTTAAATAATGGAAGCTGCTGCCTGAGTTTTTGCCGTAGCTGCATTGTATTGATTCATGCTCACTAAATTACAGATTTATTGAATTATTCTAGATTTTTTCCTCGATTTTTGACTAGCGGCTTTTTACGGCGTAAAAAAACGATTTCGGCGCCATTCCTCAACTCATTGACCGAAAGCATCCAGGATACAAGCCCCCGTACTCATTCCTTCGCAGACTCAGAACCCAGAAATAAAAAACCTGTATCCGATAAACCAGCCCCCCGAATTTATCCTGGGGTCAATGCTTCAATCTAAAATCTAAAATCTAAAATCTAAAATCGATTGACGGTGCACACAAACTCAAGAAACCTGGTTTTTAAACCGGGTCGAGGCTGTAACGAGGTTTTGCGTAAAAAACGCGGTGTCTGCCCCTGTCCTCCACTCAAAATTCAAAACTCAACATTCCCTCACCACCCCCAAGTTCCTTCCCCTCCCTTAAACGGGCCGACAATATCTTTGGTAATCCAGCCGCCGTAAAAATCCCCTGGTTGAGATTGCACTAATTCTCCGTCTACATAACAGGCATCCATCTTGCTCGGATAAAAAGCCACATAATCTTTAATAGCTGCAAAAACCTGATTAGGATTGGGATAAAACCAAGCAGCATTTACTACTTCTTTCGACTCTACCGTCACAGTGTAATAACCGGCTTGTCCCTTCCACTCGCACCAAGAGCCTCGTAAAGTTTTGTGCAAATATTCCATTTTGATGTCATCGGGGCAGATATAGTAGGCAGGAGGGTGACTCGTCTCCAATACCCGCTGAGGACGGCGCGTGTCGGCGATCGTCACTCCATTAAAAATTATCTGTACGTGTTTGGTCGATTCCTCAAGCCGAGGGGGACGCGGGTAATCCCAAACAGACTCTTGACCAGGGCCGGGCTCTATTCGATCGAAGTTCATGTGCACCATCTCCCCTCCAAAAAAAACAATTAGCGACTTAGCATTACAAATTAATGTACCCTTAATCGAGTCGCTGCTTCAGAGCAAACCAGCTTTTCTCAACTCTTTGTAATATGAGTATTCGCGGTATAGATGTTTCCGACTACCAGCCCAATGTCAATTGGCAAGCAGTTGCCAGGGATGGTATTACCTTCAGTTTTGTCAAATCGACCGAGGGTGCAACGTTCGTTGCCCAAACTTTCGCCCGCAATTGGGCGGCCATGAAAGCGGCGGGGATTCAACGCGGTGCTTACCACTTTTTTCGACCTGCAAGCAGCATTCAAGGACAAATAGATTTGTTCTTGAAAACTGTAAAACTCGAAGCGGGGGATTTGCCCGCAGTCTTGGATATCGAAACTACAGGCGGTTTGAGTGTGGATCAATTGTGCGATCGAGCCGCAATTTGGCTAGAAGCCGTCGAAAAAGCCACCTTGATGCGACCGATTATCTACACCTACCCCGGTTTCTGGGACAACCTGGGGACAACACGGTTTGCCGATTACCCGCTGTGGATTGCTCACTATACCACTGCTGAGGAACCTTGGGTTCCCGGCGGCTGGAAAACTTGGACTTTTTGGCAGTACAGCGACAGCGGCAGCGTCTCCGGCGTATCGGGCAATGTAGACACCAATATTTATGAAAGCGTCCGAGAAGGCGCCGTAAGTTATAAAGTTGCAGACATCCAGAGGGAATTAAGAATTAAAGGTTTCTATCAAGGCGCGATGGACGGTAAATTTGGAGCCAACACCACAGCGGCGCTAATCTCGTTTCAGAAATCTCAAGGTCTCAATCCAGACGGCATTGCCAGCCTCAAAACCTGGGCCGCTTTGATGCGAAAATCTCCCAAAGTAGTTGTCCCCCCTCCAGCGCCGACACCCACTCCGCGGCCGACACCCACTCCGACTCCCACTCCCATATCAGACGTGCGGCTGACTCAGGTATTCTCGTCTTATCAAGCTAAGGCTAGCCAAGATACTGCCTTAATTTGGCTGCAAAGTCAGGTTCCTACCTCTGTTTTAGCGGACTTTGCTCAAAAATGGCGGGCAACTGCCTTACCTCCAGACACTAATTTGCGATTGATAGATGTCGGCAAATTTTATCGCGGTTTAGCACAACAAGACCAAGCTTTAGATTGGCTGCAAAAACAACTTTCTCCGGCTATTATTAACGAGTTTGCACAAAAATGGCGCTCTCAATCTATTGTCACTAATTCTCCGATTCGGCTGATAGATGCGTGCAAATTTTATCGGGCTGCACCAAACCAGAACCAGGCTTTAGATTGGCTGGAAGGGCGAATTTCGCCGGCAATTCTATCGGAGTTTCTTCGCAGGTGGCAGAATGCCAATCGATTATAGATTATAGATTTGAGATTGACTCTACAGATGAATCTTGCGATTTTAGATTTTATATCATGTCCGATCGAGTGACCGCGATTAAAAGGGCGGGTTTTTGAGATGGTCAATTATTGGCCGGTATTGTTGGCTCACGGGCCCCTACCGTATTAGGGGTAATCGACCGGACATAATATTAGATGGGAACTCTACTCTAAAGATGAGTCTGAGGGCGATCGATTAGATTTTAGATTTGAGATTGACTCTACAGATGAATCATGGGATTTTAGAGTTTTTTAGATGGAAACTACTCTAAAGATGAGTCTGGCGGCGATCGATTTGAGATGTGAGCTTTTTGATTGGAGATTGACAATCAAGCATCTAGGATACAAGCCCCCGGATTCATTCCGAAAGCAGACTCAGGACCGGTGAAATAAAAAACCTGTATCCGATGAAACTTGCCGAACGTATTTATCCGTGGGGTCAATGCTTCAATTCTTTAATCTAAAATCTAAAATCTAAAATCGCGCAATCGATTGACTCCCCATCAAAATTAGTCAAACCCTCTCCCTCTCTGCCCGCACCCCATCAGACTCTCGAACATAACAGATAATCTCTCGCTTAGCTACAGCGATCTGCCATCTTTGACGCCAAGAGAATTATCTGATAAAGTTATAGCGACTATCAAGGTTTTTTAATCTTATTGGGAAAAATGCAGGGCCGTGCCGAGTTTGTAAGCTGCGCCGAAAATAGCGCCTGCACTCCAATTACCCGCGATCGCACATTTAAAACTAAGCGGGCAGCCTGTAACAATAATATCTATGGAAATCCCCTTTAACATCACCCAGTTGATGGTCATGACCGTCCTCTGTGGCATCAGCGCTCAAGTTCTCGCCGCTTATCTGAAAGTTCCGGCGATCGTCTTTTTGCTGTTGTTTGGCATTTTAGCCGGTCCAGACTGCTTCGGAGTGCTGCACCCCAATCTGCTGGGCAGCGGTTTGGAAGTTATGGTATCCCTTTGCGTAGCCTTAATTCTGTTTGAAGGCGGCTTGAATTTGGAATTGCGAGACTTAGGCAAAGTTTCCGGCAGCATCCGCAATTTAGTTACGGTAGGCACTTTAATTACGCTAATAGGCGGCGGAATGGCCGCACACTGGTTGGGGGAATTTCCCTGGCCGATCGCATTTCTATATGCTTCTCTAGTAGTCGTCACAGGCCCGACAGTAATCGGCCCTTTGCTCAAACAAGTATCCGTTGACAAAAAAGTTGCCGCCTTGCTAGAAGCAGAAGGCGTTTTAATCGATCCTGTCGGGGCAATTCTGGCAGTATTAGTGCTGAATATTATTTTGAACGGCAATGCTGATTTGCTAGTTGTGTTCCGAGATTTAATCGTGCGACTCTTCGTTGGCGCAGTCATAGGAGTTGCGGGAGGTTGGCTGCTGGGATTCATTCTCAAGCGATCGCAATTTCTCTCAGAAGACCTCAAAAACTTGGTAGTGTTAGCCGGTTTGTGGGGATTTTTCGGCTTAGCAGAAGAAATCCGCAGCGAATCGGGACTGATGGCAACAGTCCTCTCCGGCATCGTCCTCAGAGCCGCTGCTGTGCCGGAAGAAAGGCTGCTGAGGAGGTTTAAAGGTCAACTCACAGTCCTGGCTATTTCCATGCTGTTCGTGCTGCTGGCGGCCGATTTATCCCTCGCTAGTGTGGTCGCCCTCGGTTGGGGAAGTTTGTTTACAGTTTTAGCTTTAATGTGGGTAGTGCGGCCGATCAACGTTTGGCTGTGTACTTGGAATAGCGGACTGAATTGGCGGCAGAAATTATTTGTTTGTTGGGTAGCGCCGAGGGGAATTGTCTCAGCGTCGATCGCATCTTTATTTGCAATTTTGCTCACCCAGCGGGGAATCAACGGCGGCGACTCGATTAAAGCCTTAGTTTTCCTAACAATTATTATGACAGTTTTCGTCCAGGGACTAACGGCCGGACGGATAGCTCAACTGTTGGGCATCACCTCAAAATCGGCAACCGGTGCTGCAATTGTGGGGTCAAATCCTTTGAGCAGATTAATTGCTCGCTTGTTTCAAGAACGCGGAGAATCGGTGGCAATTATCGACACCAACCCAGAAGCTTGCGAACAAGCAGAACGAGAGGGTTTGCGGGTGTTTTTGAGCAGTGCTCTGGATCACAGCGTGTTAGAAGAAGCCGGACTGGAATCGATGGGAACTTTTTTGGCAATGACTAACAACGGCGAGGTAAACTTAGTGTTAGCTCAGCGAGCAGCCGAGGAGTTTGCACCGCCGAGGGTTTTGGCAATATTCCCCAAAGATCCGCAAGCAAATACGCCTGCAAATCAGGCTAAAATCAATCAAGCTTTTGTCTCCGATTTGTCGCTGAAGGATTGGAACGAATATTTGAGCGACGGCGAAGTAAAATTGGGGGAAACTGAGTTAAAAAGTGAGGGATTGCAGTTTCAGATTGCTCACTTGCAAGCTTTGGTTCAAGCCGGGGAGTTGGCGCCACTGCTGCTGGAAAGGCAAGGGTACTTGCAAGTAGTGTCGGCGACTCAGATTTGGCAAGCAGGCGATCGAATTATTTATTTGCTGTACGATCCGACACCGAAATTGTTGAAAAGATTGTCGGGTTCGTCGCAGTCTCGTTTGACTATGGAAAAGCATCAGGTAGTTGAAGAAGTGCCAATTCCTTCTCCGGTTTTAGAGGAGGTTTTGGAGTCAGCGGAAATAGCAAAGGATGCTAAAGTTTTGCAGCCACCAGTTTCGCGATAAGGGTTAGTATCCCGATCGTACTCTATAATCTGCTTGTCGCGATCGCGGCTTTGCTTTCATCGATCGGCATAAAAATACAGCAGGTAAATTGACCAGACTATAGCGGTGTTCAATTTACCTGATATAATAATGATTCTTCAATTAGAAACTACCCTGTGATTGCGAGCGATCGGATGGAAAATGTAACCGTATCCTTGAGTAGTTTTAATGAAATTCGGCACTGCGGCATCGACTTTAGCCATTTTCCTGCGAATCAGACGGATATACACGTCCACCACTTGCTCGTCTCGTGCGTCATTGCATTTCCATCCCCAAACTTTTTCGATTAGCTGTTGGCGACTCCAGGCTTTACCCGAATGAATGGCTAAAAAATGCAATAGCTGAAATTCTAAAGGTGTGAGAGCTAAAGTTTTCTCTTTCAATCTCACCTCTCTACTGATTAAATCGATCGCTAGTTCACCGAAGACAAGATTGCGGACGGGGGCGTCATCCTCTACAACCAGAATTTGGGAATTTCGAGCGGTAGATATCGTCATAATTTTTGACTCTATTGCGACTATTTCAAAGTTCAAGAAAGCGAGTAAGCTGTTCACCATGTAAAACTCAGAGGCTATCTAAGCAAGTATTGGGTTTCAGTCTGTAAAATACGCAGTTTAAATGCTAAACAGCTTAACAGTCTTTTAATTAGCCCTTAGATATCCCCTTGCACGCTTAATAAAGAGGGGAAGATGCTTCAAAGTCCTCCTTCTTAAGGAAGGACTGTTTCAATTACAAACTACCTTGTTACTCCGAGCGCTCGGAGCAAAACTGTAACCGTATCCCCGAACAGTTTGAATAAAATTGGGAACAGCGGCATCAACTTTAGCCATTTTCCTGCGAATTTGGCCGATATGCACGTCCACCACTCGCTCTTCGGTTGCATAATTGGATTTCCACCCCCAAACTTTTTCGATTAGCTGTTGGCGGCTGCAAGCTTTACCCGAATGAGTTGCCAAAAAACACAATATTTCAAATTCTAAGGCTGTCAGCGTTAGAATTTGCTCCTTCAATCTCACCTGCCTACCCACTAAATCGATCGCTAATTGACCGAAGATAAGGTTGGGCGGAGCGACGGATCTCGCCCGCCTCAACAAGACTTCAACTCTCACTGCCAATTCTTCAAGATTAAACGGTTTGCAAATAAAATCATCGGCACCTGCTTTCATGATTTTAATCCGATCTTCTTGGCCGGTGCGGCTGCTCAGAATTGCAACTAAAACATTAGTTTGATTTTGCATTTGTTGGCAGAGTTTATACCCAGTTGTGTCGGGTAAATTCCAATCCAATATCACCAGAACAGGGTTGAATTCCTCAAAAATTTCGAGAGCTGTTTTGCCGTCTGCCGCAACTTGTACTTGATATGTCTGGTTCAAAAAGCGGTAGACGAGAGTGCGGACGGGGGCGTCATCTTCTACAAGCAGAATTTTGTGATTTTGACCAGTAGATATTGTCATAATGTTCGACTCTCTTGTTAGTTAATGGTGCCAAGTTAGGAATTGTAGGTTCAAACTCTGTTCTAATTAGATTCATTCTTTACTTAAATCTTAAGCAGCTCCGATCAAAAAATCATTCGTTCTACCCACAGAGTTGATGAAGTATCAGGTGCAAACTTGATTGCGGGAAAGTGCAACGTATGCGAATATCAGGACTTACGCATTGGGACGTAGTTCTGTCCTTCTGAGTAAAACGAAGAATCTCCAGCCCTATAAAAAGTTAAACCTATAGTCCGGCAGGGGTTTTAACCCCTGCCTCAAAGCGAAAGTCCTCGCTATCAGGACCCAGAAGAAAAATCCGGGTTTTCTACCCCCTTTATGATTCGGCGGTTGAAACCGCTACTACACACACGAAGTCTGCCTCCGCAGACTAAGGAATGAGAATTAAATAACTTCCACAAGTTTGTGGGATGGGCGTCCCGCCCGTCCTTTTTGGACGGGCG
>NZ_JAUBOZ010000217.1:0-3581 GCF_036700475.1 Microcoleus sp. T2B6
CTTCGTTGTTGCCCGGAGTGGGGTCAGCCGTGGGTGAGGTACTTCTGGCGGTGTTGGTGACGCTGCCTGATGCAGGTGCGATGAAGCTGACTGTGTTGGTGACGGTGACACCGCTGGCTAAGCTGGGAACGGGCGCGAAGCTGACAATGCCTGTATTCTCATCGTAGACACCGCCGTTGACTCCTGTTAAACCGCGAACGATGGTGTCGGTAATGGTGACGTTTTCGGCTGTGCTTGGGCCGTTATTGACTGTCGAAATTGTGTAAGTAACTATTTCACCCGGTGCTGCTGCCGTAGTCCCGGTTTTGGTGGTAACTAGGTCGGCACTAGGTGTGAGAGTTGTGGTGAAGGGAGCTTCGTTGTTGCCCGGAGTGGGGTCAGCCGTGGGTGAGGTACTTCTGGCGGTGTTGGTGACGCTGCCTGATGCAGGTGCGATGAAGCTGACTGTGTTGGTGACGGTGACACCGCTGGCTAAGCTGGGAACGGGCGCGAAGCTGACAATACCTGTATTTTCATCGTAGACACCGCCGTTGACTCCTGTTAAACCGCGAACGATGGTGTCGGTAATGGTGACGTTTTCGGCTGTGCTTGGGCCGTTGTTGACTGTCGAAATTGTGTAAGTAACTATTTCACCCGGTGCTGCTGCCGTATCCCCGGTTTTGGTGGTAACAACGTCGGCACTAGGTGTCAGAGTTGTGGTGACTGTAGCAAGCGGATCAGTACCGTTGTTGTTCTCAGGAAAAGGATCAGGGGTAGCTGAGGTATTTCTGGCGGTGTTGCTGACGCTGCCGGATGCAGATGCAGGTGCGATGAAGCGGACTGTGTTAATGGCAGGAGGAGCACCGGAAGGCAAGCTGGGAATCGCTGGGAAGGTGACAATCCCAGTATCTGCATTGTAAACACCCTCGTTGGATAGACTAACTATATTTAAACCGGGAACAATGCTGTCGGTAACGGTGACGTTTGCGGCTGTGCTTGGGCCGTTGTTGACTGTGGAAATTGTGTAAGTAACGGTTTCACCCGGTGCGGCTGCCGTATCCCCGGTTTTGGTGGTAACAACATCGGCAAGAGCATCAACAATTGTAGTTGAGACTTGAGAGATGGGTTGGGAACTATTGTTGTTACCTAGATCGGGGTCGAAAGTGCTGGAGGTGCTATAGGCACTGTTAGTTAAGGAAGCGCCGACTGTTGCCGGAACTCTTGCGGTGATGGTGCGGGTTTGGCTAGCACCGTTAGCCAGAGTCGGAATCGCCGGCCATATGACAGTTCGCGTTTTGCTGTCTAAAGTACCGCCGTCAGATATGCTGACTGGTATTAAGTCTGCGGGCAGCGGATCTTGAATCAGGACGCTTTCGGCGTCGTTTGGCCCGTTATTTGTGGAGGTAATCGTATAGGTAATGGTGCTGTTGGGTGTGGCATAGAGCGGGCCTTTTTTAACAATGGAAACGTCGGCTTTGAGTGCAGGATCATCTATACTTTGGACGATGACATTGTTAACTTCGTGAATGTTTGTATTTCCCCCTGTCGAAGCAGCAAAGCCAAATTTAAAAGTACGTGGCACTGCTCCGTTTATGGTTGCCAAATTTGATATGTCGAGCAGTGTTTCGCCCGCATCAAATGTGCCGTTCCTGTTCAAGTCGAAGGCAACTGTCAGACGGTTAGGAAATGTTGGTGAATTCGCTGGAAATAATGTAACTTGAACGCTTCTTTTAGCCACATCGCGAATGCTTGTATCTTTATTATCTATCCCACCGGGAACGACTCTGCTAGTTAAAAAATTATAAGATGTGCTTTGGCTGCCTCTAAGTGCTAGTGAATCAGGTGTCTGTTGGGGTATCGTTGGGGCGCCACCCACACGCCCTCCCACTCCAGGTTGAGCGGTAGAATAATTGCCAAACTCGTCTAATCCGATACCTAAATAACCTCCTAAAAGACCCTCTGAAGCGGGAGCAGTGGGAGTACTATTATTATTCGGAGCATAGCCGAGAGAGCCACCGTAGCCTCCCGCTTCTGTTGGCGTAGCTGTTCCGTCAATGAGGAAAAAACTAATGCCATCGGCACCAAGGGGGGTATTATCCCCTTGTGGTCGTCGTGGAAAAAGGGCAGTACCTCTGTTATAGGCAAAGAAATCAAAGGTAACTCTCAGACCCTCAGTGGCAGATATGGGGTTGTTGTAGATGACAAAAGCTGCTTGTTCAAAGGCGTTTGATGTTAATCTCAAAGTACCGCTTCCGGGTGTATCGCCAGTCCCTAAAGCGGGAATAACGCCGCTGAGGTTTTGTGTACTACCTGCGGTTAAGCCTGGGTTAGTTGTAAGGGTGTTGCCAACTCCATATATCCAAGGCCCGATTACTGTTGTATTTTTAAATTCTTCAGCCGCTAAGGTAGCCAGGACTGATGTGTAGCCTTCTAGGACTTCTTTTTCAAAGGCTAATTCGGTATTGATTTGTCCTGTAGTAATTTCTAATTCCCAGTTGCCACCTAATGCTTCACTCCCTGTTAGGTTGTTGGAAGCCGCAACATTGGCTCCTGTTATTTCACTGAGTTTTTGTATGAATTTAATGCCCGATTCGCCTGCGGCTATGTTACAGCCGTAAAGTAAAATGCTGCCGGATTCGCTAAGGGCTTTTCCCCACTGCTGCAATTGGTTGCTGTAGGTTTCTAGATTATCAATATTAAGTTCTTTTGAGCCGATTTCTACTGCTGCTTCTCGGCCGTGAGAAACTATGTGCAGGCTGGTGATGCTGCTGCGCTGACCCAGAATTTCGGTGATTTGCTCGATTCCATCCCGGGTTCTATCGAGCAAGACTACTTCTGTACCGCATTTCACTCCCCTGAGCAACTCTTGGTAGTTTTCTACTTTTGAATCCACAATTGCTAGATTTTTTCGGCTAGCCGTCTCTGCTTCATAGCTGGCTTGTCTCAAGATTTTAGTTTCCATATTGGTAGATTTCCCTGTTTGTGTAGATGACCAATTTGACAGATTTGGGATGGTTTTCATTTTTGGTGAATTTGGGTGCTAAATCTAAGCTGCCCATTTTCCTAGATGACGATAAACTTTCAAAGATAAAGCTTTGAAAGTTCTTTCTTTATGAGACATAATAGTAACCTATATTTGTCAATTGTGATGTTTGTCAATCATTAGACAGGATTTACTGCGATCGCCCTTGGATGTCCTGATGCGGCCGAGCGCTGCAAATCATAACATGAATAAGGGGTAACAGCCTTTGTATTAGCGAATATGCTCTATTTCTGGGAAAAATGATATCAAGTCTAAGGTTAGTTATATGCTAAATTACTTACGGATTTATCAGCATAAGGGGTCTCACCCCTCATGCTGCTGTTCTTAGTCTGGTGACATTGAGGCTGGCTCAGACAGATTGAACCGTAAATATACAGAAAATACTAATTTCCTAAAAATTGGCAGATTTTGACTTTCAGGTGCGATCGCTCTTAAAAGTTGAGAGTACCTGACATCTTGCAGCAATATCAATAAGAGGATTGTTCGTGGGGTCGGGCGGGTTTATAGAACCTATTTGCAAGCTTTAAGGCTGTTGGCGAACCCGCCCCTACGGCTAATT
>NZ_JAUBOZ010000052.1:0-55475 GCF_036700475.1 Microcoleus sp. T2B6
TTTTAGTAGGCATTGACTTTTTATAAATATCATCATATTATACTATGCAATATGCGTTTTAGATGCTGAACAGCTTAATAACTAATTACTCCTTCCTTAAAGGGGAATAAGTTCTGGGAAATTGACCAACACTTGGTCGTTGGTAAGTTCGTCTCCCAACTGTGCGGGAGAAAAGTGAACTTGCACAGCTCGGAGCCTTTCTTGGTAATGTAAATTAATCAGTGCTTTTA
The DNA here is from genome assembly GCF_036700475.1 of Microcoleus sp. T2B6. NCBI lineage: Bacteria > Bacillati > Cyanobacteriota > Cyanophyceae > Oscillatoriales > Microcoleaceae > Microcoleus > Microcoleus sp. T2B6. The sequence continues at coordinate 231 of NZ_JAUBOZ010000052.1, forward strand.
AACCGACTTTCAGCGCGCTGATGTCAGCAAGGTCAGTTTCTAGGGCAGGAACTTCGCCTTCATAAGCAACTGTGAGCATCACCACCACATTTCTAGTTACGGGCAAAGACAAGGGGGAATTTTTATCGTAAACAGATGTACTGTATTGAGGCTCGCTGAGATAGCGATCGGCTGAATCAATGAAAAGTTCATCCACATAATCGCCCGCTTCGCCTTCATTCCAAAAAACATCGCCTTCATTGGCGGCTGATTGCCAGTAGTTGTCGTACTGCAACAGATGATTGCAAATTTCTACCAGACCTTCTCCTAAAACTGCTATGTCGCCATCGGCATCAATTGCTTGTCTGGCGGTGCGGTTGAGAACTCCTAACAGCGGTGCAACATCTTCGCCTGTTAGGTGAACGAACACGCGGCAAACTGCCAATCTAGTTTGACCTGTAAATTGATTGAATCGATCGCGCCAAGCATTCATAATAACCTAGAGTTGTAATCTGTAGGGCTATATTTCCAACCATAGCAGGGGATTTGAACTCTTGCCGTCTACCCTCAGATTGATCTGAAGAGTATTTTTAGCGATCGCCTCGGCCGCCTACTGTCTCGCTTTGACTCATCTAATTTTATAGCAGTTTTCAATCGGATCAAATACAGTTCAAATACAGTAGGAAAACCGCACAGCCTTGTCCTGACGGAGAGCGGCGACTTTTAATAATTGGTATGAGATTGATGATGGTAGCAAGAGTTTTTTTAATTGATATTAATTCAGCGCTCGTTTGCTTAGCCGGAATATGATATTGTGTGCGCTCGATTCATCTGTCTATTGTTTGCAGTGCTTCGCGATCGCAATGACCAGAAATTGTATGGTAGATAATTTCAAATCAAAAAACCTCCAATCTTGCAAGATTGGAGGTGCGCTAAGCGAATACTTTGGTTTGAGATAACTATTTGAGGCTCGCGCTTTGGACTTGTTCGATCGCAATTTCAGAACTCAACTCAGCAACTGGCGAAACCGGCAAATCCAGCTCGCCGCCTGGAGCTTCTGGGTGTTCGCGAACGACTGCAACCGCATTTGCTGACTCAGCTACAGCACCCGCCGCCGCCAAATCGAGCAAGGCAGGAACTTCCATGTGTCCAGAAACACCTGCATCTGCGATCGGAGCGATCGGCTCTTCAAAAACTTCAAAATTATCGGTCATCGCAGCGCAAGCAGCAGAAGCGCGCTTGCCGGCACGGTAGCTCATGTAGGCCGCACCGCCACCCAAAACTCCAGCCAAACCTAGGAAACCGAGAGCTGCTGTTTTGTAGGATTTCCACGGATTAATGCGCTCCGAGCCGCCGGAACCTAGGAGGGTTGTCGCAGAACCAGATTTAGACGCGCCAGATTTGCTGTAGGAACAGGGGAAAGCAGATGCGGCGTCACCTATGGCGATGCTGCTTGCGATCGCGACGACGGAAGCAATGCCAGCTAACACTTGAAACTTCTTCATGATGCTTGGGAGATTGTAAAGGATAATTAAAAAATTAATGGTAACAGCTCTTTACAAATCTATCAACTCTGCGCGCCGCCCATATCGCGGATCGATCGCAAAAGTCAGCTATAGCCTCACGCAATTCAAATTTAAAATTGCCCGCTTAAAAATCTGCAATGCTTAATATGTAAGCGTTTGGACTAAGATAGGGGTAGAGTTTCCAGTCAGGTGATCCAAGAGTTCGATCGCGCCCACATTAGAAAATCTGAGGTGAGACAGTAGAAATTTTAATTACAGAGCGGCAAACACTTGGTGACAAACTACTTTTAAGGCTACTTTTGTAAAGGCTTAGTTATTGGAATAACTCTTATTTTTATGACAGACAACGCGAATCAAGGCATTGAGCGCTCCGCGCGCCGATTGTTGGTGACGGGCGGGGCTGGATTTATCGGCTCGAATTTTGTGCATCACTGGTGCAGCAGCTATCCGGGCGATCGAGTAGTCGTACTCGATGCTTTAACCTACGCCGGAAACCGACAAACCCTGGCAACTTTGGAAGGAGGCGAAAATTTTCGGTTTGTACAGGGGGATATTTGCGATCGTACCTTAGTCGATACCTTGCTCAAAGAAGAAAACATCACCACAGTCGCGCACTTTGCCGCAGAATCCCACGTTGACAGGTCAATTATCGGGCCCGCAGCCTTTGTTCAAACAAACGTTGTCGGAACCTTCACACTGTTAGAAGCCTTCCGCAAGCATTTTGAAGCAATTGATGAGGCATCTCTCAAAGCACAAATGCGCTTCCTCCACGTTTCTACCGACGAAGTTTACGGCAGTCTCGGCCCCGATGACCCAGCCTTCACAGAAACAACGGCCTACTCGCCCAACAGTCCCTACTCAGCCTCCAAAGCTGGCAGCGACCACCTCGCCCGCGCCTATTTCCACACCTACGGCGTCCCGACAATTATCACCAACTGTTCAAACAATTACGGCCCCTATCACTTCCCAGAAAAGCTCATTCCATTAATGTGCATCAATATGTTATTGGGCAAACCGCTGCCAGTATACGGCGACGGTCAAAACGTGCGAGATTGGCTCTACGTTCTCGACCACTGCCGCGCTTTAGATGCCGTTATTCACCGTGGTCAGCCTGGGGAAACCTACAATGTTGGCGGCAACAACGAGGTAAAAAATCTCGATTTAGTAAAAATGCTGTGTCAGCTAATGGACGAATTAGCTTCTGATTTACCCGCCCGTCCTTGCGAACAATTGATCGCATTTGTCAAAGACAGAGCCGGGCACGATCGGCGTTATGCTATTGATGCCACCAAAATTCAAACAGAGTTAGGTTGGACTCCCTCAGTAACAGTTGAAGAAGGTTTGCGACAGACTGTAGAATGGTACTTAGCCCATCGGGAGTGGTGGGAACCCCTGCTTTCGGAGGAATATCAAACTTACTACCGGAAAGTCTATTCTAACTAATCTACTCCTGGACGCACGGGCTACCACAAACCAGAACCCGTAAAAAACTGGTTTTCCCGCTCAAGAGTGCGTCCAGAAAGGTTTCTGTCTTGCCTTCAAGCTTTACATTTAAACTCCCGGCGCAGAAACCGGGTTAGAGAAAGGAAAATCTTTCGTTAAGTGCGATCGATCAGAGTTAAAAAACCTGTTTTCTTTGGTCTTTGCTCCTAACTTCAGAATTAATTGGGTGAAGGTACTTATCACACATATTTACTCTTGTCAATCTTTGTGAAGATTTAGTGAAAAATCATCCCAAACGCATAAATTTAAGTGTTTGTAGCTGATAATTTTAATAGAGTTACAGGATTAAGCATTTTAGAAGCTTTTAGTCAAAACAAAAAGCAGCAATGACCGAAATAAACTCGCTCAAGCACATCCAAGAACCTAAATACTGGCTGTTAGGCATCGCCTCCGGTTTGATTGCCATACACCTAACTCTGACTTCCAGAACAAACGACACTGACCTGTTCGGTACAATGTTACTGTTTTGGGGAGTCGTAGCATTTCTCATTTGGGAAAAGCACGAATCCTTAACTTTTGAAAGCGGCATTTTCGCCAGCTTTTTTGGGACAGCGTTAATTGCTTTAATATTGCTCAAAAGTTCCTCGATATCGGGATACGACTTTTTTATCAGAGCAACGCCTTTTTTGTCGGCAATTAGTCTCGCATTGCTGGCTTCCGGCACAAAAGGACTGAAACAATATTGGCAGGAACTTCTAATTCTTGGCTATACAGCTATTCCTCCCGGATTGATCGGAGTATTGGTTGATGTCCCCCTATTAACCGCTAAATTTTCAGCTTTCATCCTGCACTATGTAGGATTTGAAGTGGTGCAAAAAGGGGTTTTTCTAATCCTGGAAAAGGGAAGCGTGGAAGTAAATCACGGCTGTTCCGGGGTTAATGGGATGCTACAATTGTTAGGACTAGCTCTGGTTTTCTTACTGATGTTTCCTACCACTACTGGTCAGAAAATGGTATTGCCATTCGTGGCAATAATTACTGCATTTGTAGTGAATGCCGCCCGCGTTGGTCTCCTGGCAGTGCTGGTATCGCTATCTCAACCCGCAGCATTTAAATACTGGCACGAAGGAAATGGTTCGGTAATATTTTCGATGATTGCTGTATTTATTTTCGGGTTATTCTGCTGGTTTGCAATTTTGAAAGACCAACCCCCAAATAAGGAAGGACAGAATTGCTAATGGCTATTACCTCTTGGAAACCACTTAGGCTTTCCCTGTTGGCTGTTACTTTGGGAGGCGTTTTGTTGGTTGCCGGAAAATTGGTTTTCTATCCATCGGACGGCAAGAATGTGGCAACCCCGTTTGAGTTTCCCGAGTCGGTGCCTTTAGCCGATTGGAAACTAAACAAGAGCGTGCCTCTGGAAATTAGGGACAATTCAGGATTCAAAGCTGCCAGGAAATATGAATATCAAAAAAATAGCAGGTATCTAGAAATAGAGATGCGGTATGCGGTAAACACCATTGGAGATGTGGAAGGTATGATGAAGGGACATACTATTCTCAAGTCGTCTCCTGGTAAACTAGCATTAGTAAACACTCAAGGCGCGGGGTTTCACGCAATTTTGCAACAGCAAAATCGACTGTATTTGAGTTCGTGTATCAATCCTCGTGGCAGTGCTACAGTAACTTCCCAACAGTTTAGATATAATCGAAATACTCGCGATTGGCAGCCAAACCGTATTCTGTTTTGGTTGTTGGGTAGGGGAAATATTCAAGACCGGCGCTGTTTGTGGACTCAGATGTCTGTGCCTTTGGATAAAACAACTCCAGAAGATGCCCAAAAAATTCTAGAGAATGCTTGGGTTTCTTGGTATGAGTGGTGGCAGCCGCGATTCCCCGAACCTTGACTCGATTCAGTCGATTTTAGCTTTTAGCTTTTAGCTTTTAGATTTACTGCACAGGTGAATCTGGAAGCTTGAACAAGAGTCTAAAATTTTAGACTCTCCACGACTGTTGTCGGGGGATTGTATCCGTTCTTGAGCGGGGTCAAGAGAGATTTTTCTTAACAACAACTCTGATTATTTTATGAATGACTTACAAGGCGAACAAGGTTTTTCTATCTACAGACTGCGTTGGATTGGCTACGGTCTATTAATTTTGTCTGTATTAGATACGATCGCAACTCTTATACCAGCCAATTTTGGCAATCGCCTCTGGGAATTGCAAACGATTGGGGCTGTAGTGGAACGGGTGCCGGTTCCTTTACTGGCAATGGCGCTGATATTTTTTGGCGAAGGGTACGACCGCAGAGGCTTGGAAGACGTTTTTTTGAAGGTTTTGTCTTGGGTTTGTCTGCTGCTAGGTCTGCTTTTTCTGTTGATGCTGCCTTTGGGAATTTTTGGCACTATCTACGTCAACAACCAAAACAACCAGCAAATTACTACTCAAGCAAACCAACAATTAGCTCAGTTGCAGCAGGTGGAAGAACGGCTGAATAAGGGTAGTCCTGAAGATTTAAGGAATTTGGCGGGGGAACTTACTCGTTTGGGGGTACAAGCGGATACGCAAAACCCACAGCAATTGAAAGAGCAAATTCTTTCGAGAATTACTCCGGCTAAGGAACGGTTACAGACGCAAAGTGCTGCGGTTCAGCAAAGTCAGCGCTTGGGGTTATTTAAAAATGCTGTTAAGTGGCTGCTGGGCGCGCTGATTTCTAGTGTTTTGTTTTTTACGCTGTGGCGCGGTACTGACTGGGCTCGCTAGTAGTTTTGAGTTTTGAGTTGCGAGTTTTGAGCTACTAAGGTGCGCCTAGCGCACCCGGAGAGTCTTGTTGAGGACTAAGATGCGCCCTGTACACGCAGCCCGCGTCTTGGTGGTTAAGAAGACCCTCAAACCCTGGAAATTTCGTTGGGGGCAGCGCTGGATCTTCTTCTTTTCAAAAGATATCGGTAATAAATCTTGTTTATTGCCGATAGCCAACACCGAGAATGAGGCAAATCCGTCGTTAGCGCAGCCCTCGAAGACGATCGCACCAAGACGCGGGCTGGCATTGTGCAATCCACAATCCCTAATCCACAATCCCTAATCCACAATCCCTAATCTAAAATCCCTAATCTAAAATCCACAATCCACAATCCACAATCCACAATCTAAAATCTAAAATCTAAAATCTAAAATCGATTGATGGTATTTTCTAGTTTGTCGGCAATGCCTTCAACCCAGTTTTCATCTTGTTTTGTGTAGCTGCGGGGCGCGTTAGCACCTAAGATTAAAACGCCTTGGGTGCCGATCGGCTGACAGATGACTCCTTGAGTATTTTCTGGCAAATAGTCAAATTCAATTTTGCCGGGGTAAATATTAAGATTTACTAAATAAACTGGTTTATTTTTGTCGAGCACTCGCTGCAAAATCGGCCCTGGTTTGACTTCGGGATTGATGCCTAAAATACCGCGCCGCAATAGAACTTTTCCCTGATACACAATTACGATCGACCTTGTGGCGGTATTTGTCAACAGCAAACGCGACGCCCAAGCTAATTCTATTTTCACAGCCTCCGGCAAATCCGGCGCAAATTCAAAACCTTCTTCGCCGATAAGTTTTACGGAATCGGGCGATCGCGCTTGCACCTGCTGCCACAGCAAACCTGTTAAAATCAGCAAAGCGCTGATAATTACTCCCAAAGCGTCCGATCGAGCTTGAGAATCTGTAATTTGCTCTGTCAGCAAGCGGTTTACCATTAGCAGCGTACCTGCTAACCCTCCTGCAACTAAGGGCAATTGCCGCAAAACTTTATTGGGATCAGATTTAGTCATTAGTCATTAGTCATTAGTCAGCAGTCATTAGTCATTAGTCATTAGTCAGCAGTCATTAGTCATTAGTCAGCAGTCATTAGTCATTAGTCATTAGTCATTGGTAATTGGTAGTTGGTAATTTAACTAAGGCCAACTGCCAACTGCCAACTGCCAACTGCCAACTGACCTTATCCTACTTCTCCAATTTCGACAATTCGCTGGAAGAGATAGCCGGTGCCGCGGGCGGTGAGAATTAATTCGGGATTGCTGGGGTCGTCTTCCAACTTTGCCCTCAGCCGCGAGATGTGAACGTCCACTACGCGGGTGTCTACGTGGCGTTCTGGCGTGTATCCCCAGACTTCCTGCAAAATTTCCGATCGCGAAAAAGGCTCTCCAGAACGGCTGACAAGCAGTTCTAACAGGCTGAATTCCATGCCCGTGAGGCGAATTCGTTCGTCGCCTTTGTAAACTTGGCGCTTGTTGGTGTCAATCCTGATATTGGTGACGTGGATGACTCCAGAGCTGGGAATGCCCGATGCTCCGTTTTTGTCAACTCTCCGCAGTACCGAACGGATGCGGGCTTCAAGTTCTTTGGGAGAGAAAGGTTTGACGACGTAATCGTCGGCGCCCAATTCTAAACCGGTGATGCGATCGGCTACGTCTCCCAAAGCAGTTAGCATGATGATAGGCACGTCTGACTCTTTACGCAACTCCTGACAGACGCCGTAACCGTCTAGCTTCGGCATCATCACGTCCAAAACCACTAAGTCGGGTTCGGTGTTGCGAAATGTTTCGAGAGCTTCTTCGCCGTCAGCAGCGGTGACGACATCGTAGCCAATCATGGAAAGGCGAGTCTCCAGAATGCGACGGATACTGGCTTCGTCATCGACTACCAGAATTTTTTCTTTATGGTTTTCCAAGTTACCGAGCACTCCTTAAGTTACATTTCAGATAATGTTAATTTTTTGTACCCTATCATAGAAGACACAAATTGAATCATGGGCGGCGATCGGTCTGAAAGCTTGATAATTGCTTTAACTCAGACTTTTCTAAATGTTAGGGTGACTATTTATCATAAAACAATGCCTAAGCCTCGAATACAATATATTTGTCGGGAATGCGGCTATGATTCACCACAATATTTTGGCAGATGTCCTAGCTGTCAGAAGTGGGATTCTTTTGACGAGCAGTTAGAACAACCTACTGCTGCTGTGTCGCGAGTGGGTTTAACTGGGGTGACAACTAAGACAGTGGGCGGTTCGCCCCCTGATAAGTCGAAGGGTCAACCCAGGGTATCTTTCAGATTATCGCAGATTTCCGACCAAACTCAGTCTCGCTGGCCTTCTGGTTACGGGGAGCTCGATCGAGTTTTGGGAGGCGGGATTGTTCCGGGCTCGCTGGTGTTGATTGGGGGGGAACCGGGAATCGGGAAATCGACGCTGCTGTTGCAGGTGGCGAATATGTTGGCCCGCAAGGATCGGATACTGTATGTCAGTGCGGAGGAGTCCGGCCAGCAGGTGAAGTTGCGATCGCAGCGTTTGGGTGTGGCTAATCCGGTTGAGTTGTCAAGCAACGGCGGGCATAAATCCGGCAGTAACGGGGAAGCTAGAAAGGATTCCGATGACAATTCAGCGGAGAATTTCTATTTGCTTCCGGAGACGGATTTAGAGGTTGTTTTGCGGGAGTTGGAAGCGCTGAAACCGAATGTGGCGGTGATTGACAGCATCCAAACTATTTATTTTGCTAGTTTAACATCGGCTCCGGGTTCGGTGGCTCAGGTGCGGGAATGTACATCTGCTTTGATGCAGGTTGCGAAAAGAGAAAATATTACTTTATTTATTGTCGGTCACGTTACGAAAGATGGAGCTTTGGCGGGGCCGAGGGTTTTGGAACATTTGGTAGATACTGTACTGTATTTTGAGGGCGATCGCTTTGCTTCTCATCGACTTTTGCGATCGATGAAAAACCGTTTTGGCGCGACTCACGAAATCGGTGTTTTTGAAATGGTAGCCAACGGTTTGCGAGAAGTAGATAATCCGTCGGAGTTGTTTTTAGGGAATAGAGATGAATTTTCTCCGGGTACTTCGACGACGGTTACTTGCGAAGGAACTCGACCGATTTTAGTGGAAATTCAGGCGTTAGTTAGCCCTGCAAGTTTCGGTTCGCCGCGCCGCACTACTACTGGTGTGGACAATGCTAGATTGCAGCAAATTTTAGCGGTTTTGGAGAAAAGGGTGGGGATTCCTTTATCTAAATTAGATGTGATTTTGGCGACGGTGGGCGGGTTGAAGGTGGATGAACCAGCGGCGGATTTGGCAGTTGCGATCGCCGTTGTGGCCAGTTTTCGCGATCGGGTGGTTGATGCACGCACTGTCTTGCTTGGGGAAGTGGGTTTGGGAGGACAGGTGCGGCCGGTTTCCCAATTAGAGTTGCGGCTGAGAGAAGCGGCGAAATTGGGTTTCAAAAGGGCGATTATTCCTAAGAATCAACCGGTGCCGGAGTTGGGGATGGAGATTATTCCGGTGGCTAAGGTAATCGATGCAATAATTGCGGCGATTCCGGCTACTCCCGCTCAGTTGCAGTCTGGTGATATGGAATTACAGTCTGTTGATTTGGAGGATGATTTGTCTAATTGAGATTATGTTAAAGTAGCAATAACTGGGTAAACACAAATCTAAAATTCACATGATGAAAGCCTACGAATTTCCCGCAAAAGTTACATCGGAAGGCAAAATTAACTTGACCGATGACATTTTAAAATACTTGGCAGTCAACCAAGATGTAAGAGTGATAATTCTGGTGAATGAACAAACAAACTCAGAAGCCGATGAAGTAGAGGAAAAAACAGATTGGCAGCGTCTTGCCGCCGAACAATTCTTTGCGGATTGCAGCGAAGAAGATGCAATTTACGCTGAGGATTGAGCAATGACTAATTATCAGTTTGGAGAATTAGTTATAGTCGCATTCTTATTTGCGGGTACAGCCGAAACTAAACACCGTCCTGGTTTGGTACTGTTGGACACAGGAGATGAAGATATGATTGTTGCCAAGATAACCAGTCAAATCCCTCATACAACCTTTGATGTCGAAATTCAGGAATGGCAAAAAGCAGGATTAAAGCGACCTTCAGCGGTTCGCTTACATAAACTAAACACATTACAAAAAAGTTTAGTTGAAAGGAGACTGGGAATATTAACCCCTGATGATTTGGTGCAAGTGCGAGATAGAGTCAAACAAATCTGCTCTTTCATTGGATGAAAATACAGGATCGCAAGCTTCATTAGTCACGGCAAATCTCAAATCTCAAATTTCCAACTGTATGCGGAGGCCCGAATTATGTATCAAGTAGACATTCTTGAGGCAAAAGAAAAGCTTTTGGAATTAATCGCAGCGGCGATGAGAGGGGAATAAGTGGCGATTACTCAAGATAACCAGCCTGTTGTAAAATTGGTAGGAATTCCCAAACAAGCTAAACCCAATCGGCAAGCAGGAAGTGCCAAAGGAATGGTTGGGATGTCCGATGATTTTGACGAACCGCTAGAAGAGTTTAAGGAGTACATGGAATGAGGTTGTTGTGGGACACTCATGCCTTTATTTTGATGCTTATGCGCGGCTGTGGTGAATTAAGTTAGTGCAAAAATAAAGAGGCAAAAAGGAGGTAATAGCAACGTGAGCGTTAGATTACATCCCCATGCTCAAGCACGATTGATTGAGCGAGGTGCAACTGAGGCAGAAGTAATTGCTACTGTTGAAAGTGGCACAACTTTTCCGGCTCAATTTGGCAGAACCGGATTTAGGCGCAACTTTTCCTTCAATGCTGAGTGGCAGGGAAAAGTTTATGCTATGAAGAAAGTGGAGGCGATCGCAGCCCCAGAAGGCGAAGACTGGATAATTATCACTGTAATTGTCAAATTCTTTTGAGCAGGAGGTTCCCGTGAAACTGACTTACGATCCAAGATACAACGTAGCTTATATATACCTGAAAGAAAAAACCACACAGGTAAAAACTATCCAAGTTAGCGATCAAATGAATGTGGACATTGCCCCCGACGGTACTATTTATGGAATTGAATTACTCAATGCCAATCAACAATTAGGGGCAGATAGTCAAGGAAAACTGATTGTAGTCAACGAAGCTTTGGGAGATTACTCTGAGATTAAACTCGCACTATAACTGCCTTAATAAAATTAGGTTAATAGAGATTAAAACCTACCAGGAAACCCTACGAATTTTTAGCAAAAGTCACAGATGAAGGGAAAATAGAATTTATTTCCCGATCGCATCTTAAAACACTTTGCAGCTAACCAAGAAGTCAGAGTTATTGTTCGGGTAAAAGGATCAACTGACACAGAAGAAGATGAAGAAGAGGAAAACGCTGCTTGGCAGATCCTTGCTGCTGAGCAATTATTGGCTGGCTACAGCGAGGAAGATGCTATCTACGACAATATTTGAAATATGCCAAATTATCAATCAGGAGAAGTTCTCTTACTGGCACTACCTTTTGCCGATGTAACAACATCAAAACTCCGTCCTGTGCTGGTACTTTTGGATGCAGGAGATGAAGATATTGTTGTTGCACGAGTGACAAGTCAAACAAATAGGACTGTTTTTGATGTTGAGATTGTAGAATGGGAGCAGGCAGGTTTCTTGCGTTCGTCAGTGGTTCGGCTGCATAAGGTGAACACAATAGAAAAGCGTTTTATCAATCGTTGATTGGGAATTTTAACCGCTAGCGACTGGACGCAAGTTAGAGAAAGAATACAACAAATATGGTATTCTATTTTAGCAGGTTTAAAAAAATATTTACTTGCCAAATTTTTGAGGTGCGTTTTCACTAAAAAATGAAGAAATCAAAAAGACACAAAAATCAGTGGTCAAATGAACTAAACGACATCATTAGAGGTGCATCTGGCGGCTTTTTATTCGGGATTCCGCTGCTTTATACGATGGAGGTTTGGTGGATCGGTTCGCATACTGAACCAGCGGAAATGTCGATCGCGATCGCAACTACTTTTGTCATCGTTTTCTTGCTGACTCGCACTGAAGGTTTTCGCAAAACTCAAGACATCCGCTGGCTAGATGCTGCAATCGATACCGTAGAAGCGATCGCCATTGGCATTGTCTGCGCGGCTTTTGTCCTATTTTTGCTCAGGGAAATTACGCCGGAAACTCCGCTGCAAGAAACTTTGGGGAAAATCATCTTTGAAGGCCTGCCCTTTGCCTTGGGAGTTGCCCTGGCAAGCGGTTTCTTGAGCGGCGATCGCTATCAAAGCTCAGACAGCGAAAAGGAACCTAGCATCAATCCAACTGTAGCAGATATCGGCGCTACTTTAATCGGCGCGATGATCATTGCTTTCAACATCGCCCCAACTGACGAAATTCCCATGCTAGCGGCAGGTATTTCGCCGCCTTGGCAATTAGCAATTATCGCCGCTTCCCTGCTAATTTCCTACGGTATTGTATTTGTAGCAGGCTTTACTTATCAAGCAAAACGACAGCAGCAGCAAGGGATTTTTCAGCGTCCCCTCAGCGAAACTGTCATGGCCTATTTAGTGTCGCTAGCGGCTTCTGCATTTATGATGTTTTTCTTCCACAAACTCAGTTTTGACGACCCGTGGTCGATTTGGTTGAACTATACGTTAGTATTGGGATTGCCGGCGACTATTGGCGGCGCGGCGGGGAGGTTGGCGGTATGAGTGAAAGTAATAACAAAGAACAGCCGCAAAAAAGAACTTTTGCTGAATGGGCGACATTTGCGATCGCCTGCTTGATCCTTTTTACCCTCACCGGACTCGTAATCTACAACTGGGTGACTAAAAAGCAGGAACCTCCGATTATTTCGGTCACTCGGAACACACCAATTCGCGAAAATCAAGGGCAATTTTACGTACCTTTTACAGTGACAAACACGGGCGGTGAAACAGCCGAATCAGTGCAAATTATTGCCGAATTGCGCGTAAATGGCGAAGTTGTAGAATCCGGCGATCAACAAATAGATTTTTTGTCAACCGGCGAAACTCAAGAAGGAGCTTTTATTTTCAGTCGTAACCCCAGTCAAGGTCAATTGATTGTGCGATCGAGCAGTTATCAACTACCTTAACAAAGTTTTCAAGTCTCGTGTCCGTTAAGTGTGACCCTAATAAAATCCTGTCGCTGGGTGGGGGCGGGTTTAAAAATACCTTGGTTATTAAGCAGAGATACGGGTGAACCCGCCCCTACAAAATTTACGTTTATTGACTCGGTATCACGTTAAATAAACATAATTACCGTAGGGGCGGGTTCACCCATGTCTCCAATCCGGCGAGAGATTCATTAAACCCGCCCCGGTCTCGATATTGAGCGTGCGATCGAGCTAACGCTTCACCAGATCGTGTTCCCACTTCCAAACACAGCTAGAAATCAAATTCGTGCAGATATGAGCCGTAATTGGCACTAACAAATTCCCAGTCGCTAAAACGCTGTAACCCAACAGCAATCCGACAGCCGTTGCCCAAACAGCATAAGGCCACTGATCCAGGGCTCCCAAGTGCAGAATGCCGAAACAAAAACTCGATAAAACTAAACTGGTAACATTCAATCCCAAAGCAGACAGCATCACGCCTCGAAATAGCAATTCTTCGCTAAGTCCCGGCAGCAGTCCCAGCCAAATCAAATCCGGCCAAAACAAAGGTTTGAGCACTACTTCCAAGTAAACATCAGCACTCCGGCGATAACCCGGCCAGAGGTGATAAACGATCGCACTACCGCCTGTAATTGCCAGTCCGAGCGCACATCCTTGGAGCAAATCGATTCCTATCAATTTGACTGGCAAAAGCGATACCGATGCAAATAGCAACCACAATTTAGCTACCGCCAGCAACATAATTGCTGTCACGCCCATTGCTACTAAAACTTGGGTGCGCGTCAAGGGTTCAATTTCAGGATTTCCGGGAAGTTTTTCTGCCACTTAATCACTTTTAGATTTGAGGTTTGAGATTTGAGATTTGTTGGGTTTATACCAATTTTTTATGAGGCCCCGTAGAATCCGATCCCCCCTAGCCAAGGGCGGGCACGGGGAGTAGGGGTCGCACCGCCCCTACTAAGGGGGGGACAAGAGCCGGATCAAAGTCAACCCCTACTCCCCAACAATCAGGGGGATTTAGGGGGATCGAGATATGTGCAACTTCACATTAAATTGGTATTAGTCAGATAAACAACGCAGGGAGGAGATGTCTGCACCCAAGGAAGCTGGACTGATGCCGGCTCGCAAAGCGACCAAAACTCCGATCGCCTCTAAATATGAGTTTACCTGCAAAGCTTTGATTCCGAGTTTTTCTGGAGTCGCCTGCATCTGGGTTTTGTTGTCGCCGACAGCGATGATTTGTACGGACGATCGCGCACTCAAACTCAGAATAGCACTGCCGCCGCAGGCTGTGGCGGGTATCACCACTGCATCGACTCGATCGGCCCACAAACCCTGAGACTCGAAATCTCGCCTGTTTGCATAGAATTTCTCTCTTGTGGGGAGTAGGGGTTGGGCATCTTGCCCGCCCAATACCTGTGACAGGCAAGATGCCTGTCCCACAGTAGGAGTGACAAATTGTGACAGGTCAGAGGCCTGTCCCACAGTAGGAGTGACAAATTGTGACAGGCAAGATGCCTGTCCCACAGTAGGAGTGACAAATTGGGGAGCTTTGCCCAGGCCGGCAAGCACGCAAGGTAGGAAAGTATAGCCGATTTCCTCAGCAGCCGATCGCGGGGACAGGTGCGGATCGAGGGGAAGCGCAGACAGCGCCGGGGCGTGGGCGCAGGGGATTTTAAACGTTTTGACGACGAGGTGGCTGATCACAGCTTCCGCGCCGGCGAGGGGGTCAACTCCTTTGCCCCGGCGGTAGTTTTCGAGGGCGAGGCTGCCTTCATCGTCGGGAAATCTGGCTACAACTGCGATCGCCTCTACTCTTGCTTGTGTGATTAATTTTTCTGCCGCGCGCAATAAACTGTCGGGATTGCCGATCGTCCCCCAGGATGCCCCGGATTCGGAAATACGCAATTCTACTTGCAGGGGGCGATCGGTTAAAACACAATCGGTTATATTCAAACCCAATGTAGCTCTCGCTGCATCAGCCGCTTGCAAGTGCCGCAACTGCAAGTCTGGTTCAATGCCGGCATCGAGGATTAAGCCGATGCGATTTTGATGTACCGGTTGCAGACCCCAGCATCCGGCAGCAAATTTGTCAAGGGCGTAACCTTCAACGTAGAGAGCGTTAGGTATGGGCCAATAAAGTTGAGCGCCGTTGAGGACGTTGGGGTGAGTGATTAGGGTGTCTGAAATTTGGGCGATCGCCCTAGCCACCGGCAGCGCATCTCCTGCAAACCCACCAATCGAGGCTCCAACGCCTGTGGGGACTATCAAAACCACTGTTAAAGGGCGGGGGTTCACGGTGTTGCGGGGGATGCTTCCACGAGCACGTAGCCTTCTACCACAGCCTTTTGCCGATCGACATCCACGTCTGTGACTGCCCACCGCAGGGGTTCCCCGTGCTTTTGCAGTTCAATTTCAATAGCCGAGTGCAGTTGCTCGGCGGTATCGTGGAGGTCAACTTCTGCGGAAATGAAATGGGTGGTCATAGGGCGATCCATAGTGGTTTTACCGCTAACGGTACTTAGGTCAATTTTAGCTTAGTGCTAGGATTTACCGAATTGGCGATCGTACACAATGTCTTCTTTTTCGGTTTCTATCTTCAAGTTCGATCGGGGATAAGCAACACACAGCAACACATAACCTTCTGCCTGAAGTTCGGGACTAACGCCCATGCCATCAACTTGATCGACTTCACCCTCAATAATTTTAGCAGCGCAAGTAGTACAAACCCCCGCATTGCAAGAACTCGGCAACTCAATGCCTGCGGCGTTGGCGGCGCGGAGAATTTGTTTATCTTCGGGTACTTCTACGGTATAGGTAGTGCCTTGGTGGATCAATTCAACTGTGTAAGTCTTAGACATATTTCAATTATTGGTTTTAATTCCCCAATTGGAATTTACGCTAGATTTGGAAACAAAGCAATCAGTATTTTACCGCTCTTTGTGCTTTTGTGCAATTTTACAACTGCATTTTTTATTGATAATTTTTTTTATTAATTGGCTGGGCGAGCGAGTGGCATTTTGTCAATGACTTTTTCACAAATTATAACGATCGTCACGGGCGAACTCTGCCAGAAAGCACTTATACCTAACTAATTTTTGCCTTCAAGCCAACAACTCCTCAACAGCAACACTAAAACCTGCCAGCACTAACTGAGTGCTGACGGTAGAACCCTGGTTAAAGGTTAACTTTTGAGTTTTAGTCACGATCAATATCCAGCGACTTTCTGGAAAAACTATCCAAACTTCCAAACAACCAGAATCTAAATACTCTTGTGCTTTAAGAAAAATCTCTTCCGCAATATCAGTAGGAGAAACTATTTCAGCAATTAACGGCGGACTTTGAGGCAAAGTAGGAACATCGCCAAATTGAGCAACAAGTTCAGGAGTCAGATAAGCTACATCAGGACGGCGCACTCGTCTGTCAGTACGACAAGGAACTTCGACATAAACTTCGCCTCCTTGTCCGCTAGAATCTTTGTAATTTCCCCAATAACGATCTAGTCTAGATTGGATGAGACTGTGTTTTACTGTCATGCCATTTTTCTCCGCGATTTGCCCGTCCACCCATTCCATATCGTCGGGGGGATTAGCCATAAAGTCTTCTAGAGAAACATTTTCTGATAAAACGGCAGCCATTGCCATAGCCATTTACTCTCTTTTGCAGAATTCACTCATATTGTAGCAATCAATTGGTAATGGGTAATTGGGAATTGGGAATTGGGAATTGGGAATTAGGAATTGGAACTGAGATATTGCACCATTTTCAGCAACAGGCAAGATGCCTGTTCCACAATAAAATCAATATCTTTGTGGAACAGGCATCTTGCCTGTTCATAAAAGGCTTATTGAGAATGGTGAAATATCTCAGTTGGAGTAAAAAAATAACCTATGCCCTATGCCCCAGCCCTATGCCCCATGCCCCATGCCCAATTTACTCAATATTAATTTGATTGGGAGGCTTAGGTTGATCCGGTTTCTCATCCTTCAAAGTTTTACGCCCAGAACTAGCATAATCCTTATAAAAATCCACAAACATCTTTGTCAACTGCTGCAAAGAAAGTTGTTCCCCATTAATTTGAGCTTTCATGTAAGCTTTAAGCACTTCAATGTAAGCCAAACCTAGAGCAAGCGTGAGAGTTGCTGCGGTTGCACCGGAGATAGCACCGCCGACAACTGTACCCGCACCAGGAATCATTTTAATCAAATTAGTAACAATACTTCTGCCGATAGCAGTAACCCCGCCAGCGCCGCTAATAGCAGACAGCATTGCCGAAATAAAGCCCTTATCAAAGGGCATTCCAAAAATCACAGTAATATTAGCAATCATTGCCGTTTGCATCGTCATCAAAATCGGCGCATCAGCAAACGGTACAGGAGTCGCGCCGACAATTGCAGAACCTGCAACATAAGCACTTAGATACTTAAATGCCATATCGGATTTGAGCGCAATATTAGCAATTTGTTCTTTAACAAAAGCTTTTTTAGCTACTTCCGGCAGCAGTTGAAAAGTTGCATCTACCAACTTATCTAAACCGTGAGATTTTACTGTATAATCCTCATCTATTTCTTCCGGCTCAGCCATCACAGGGATGATTTGACTGACTGGCAAATTCATGTGTTCCAGTTGCTTGAAAAACTCGCCCGGCTTTTTAGATGTCGTCTGAGTCAGCACTAAAAGAACTGGTACGTCTTTGACTTCCATTTCTTTTAGCCAGTTTTCCTCTACAGATTCTATTCTATTGGCGCTGTGATTGATGCAGTACCAGATGACGTGAATGTGTTCTTTGGGGTGCAGGAGTCTTTGGTCTTCAATTAGTTTAGCAACGTTTAATTGAATAATTTTAATTTGTTCGGCATTGAGTTCGAGTCCGGGAGTATCGTAGACGGTAATTGGGCAATTCGGTTTGGTATATTGGCGAATGCCTTGAGTGATGGGGCGGCCGACTCCGGTTTCTGCTAAGCGTTGGCGAAAAACGGAATTAATCAGGGTACTTTTGCCAACACCAGTTTTGCCGATGACTAAAACATTGCACTGTCCCACTTGGTTTTCTGCGTCTTTGAAGGCGTAATAACTTCTATTTAAAAGCTCGTCTAAGGAAAAGTCGTCTGACATGGCGGTTTGCTCCGATAATGGTGGGATATTAATTCAATACCACCGAATAGAATTCCGATGCTATAGAAACGAAGTCCGTGAAGGCGGACTGGCGGAGTATTAAGAATATTGTAGCAATTTGATTTCAGAACTGGTGCAACGGGTAGAGGAGAGTTTTGTGTTGCGTGCTGCTACATGAAAGGTTGTAGAATTTAGTTTAAGCTAGCAATCGATCGACATCGATGCTAAAACCGATCAGGATTTGCTGAGTGCGGGCGGTATCGCCGGATCTAAATGTCAATATTTGATTTTGAGTCATCACGAATATTAAACGACTTTCGGGAAAAACTAACCAGACTTCCTGACAGCTAGATTCTAAATATTCCTGTGCTTTGAGAAAGACATCTTCAGCGATATCGGTGGGTGAAACTATTTCGGCAATTAAAGGGAAACTTTGGGGTAAAGTGGCAAGATTGCCAAATTGTGCAACTAATTCTGGTGTGAGATAAGCGACATCAGGGCGGCGAATTTGTCGGTTAGTGCGACAAGGAACCTCGACATAAGCCTCTCCACCTTGTCCGCTAGAATCTTTGTAATTTTTCCAAGCATCCCCCAGGCTTAACTGAATTTTACCCGTCTTTAGTGTCATGCCATTTTTCTCCACAAGTTGGCCGTCTACCAATTCCATGTTGTCGGGCGGAGCGACCGTGAACTCTTCTAGAGCTAAATTGTCTGATATTATGGTAGCCGTGACCATAGTTATTTCCTCGTTTTTACAAAATTCACTTGTTACTATTATGGCTGATCTGCAAGGCCGATCGCACTTTGACCGACACTGCTGAAATTATACTGTAACGCCGTCAGGCCGAGCAACGTAGGTTGAGTTGCTTCTAATAGCGACAGCTTTTAACCTATCGGTTGTCGGCATTACGGGTATTTCCGGCGATCGACTTATGCAAATAAATCAGTTCCTCGGCTCATTTTTACAGAACAGCACGCAGAGGGAACCTTACAATAGCGACATTCCCAATCGCTAGGTTTTGGGTTGGGAGGTTGAGAATTACAAAGCATCGCAATTAACTGCTGCAAACGCTGTCTAAATTGCTCATTAACATACCACTTGGGAATATCTAAAATCCCATCTCCATAAACTAAGCGACCGTGCGGAATGTGACCTTTAAACAGATTTTTAGTTTCCGGCGCAAAGGGCAACATTGACATATAGAGGAGCACTTGCATTTTATGTGAATCTTTGCGCTTGCCGGTTTTGATATCTTCGACAACAGCCCAATCATCTTTTATAGCAATGATATCAGGTCTGCCGGCAACGCAGATATCAAAGGTTTGACCTTTATATTTGAAGGAATTTTGATTTTCAACATAGACGGTGAAACCTTCATTTTGCAGTTGTACTGCTCGTTGAATCAGCTTTTCTTCATGTTCTGAGGGGTCATAGGTACTCGGTTGTTTTTCAAATTGATAGTGAGTTCGTTGCCATAATGCGTGTAGGCAATCTTTTTCGGTTGCTAAGACTTCGGCAAGCCCAGTTACAGTGGCGTAGGGATTGAATCTTTTTTGCGCTTGTGTTGGCATATTTTTTAGAGGTGTGTTTGGGATGTCTTTACGATGACACTCACTCCCAAATGATGTCTAGTTAATTTCCGATAATTCTTGGTGATAATAAATGAGAATTTTGAGTGATTAAATAATTGCAAATAATGTCAAATTATGGCAAATAATTTTAAATAATGACTTGCGCTAAGGAGTTGCCAGCTAGAGACAAGCTTGCTAAGATAAGCTGATAAGGCTGAGTTATGGCAGTGGATGTATGAATCTTAAGCAAAATTTTCAAAACCAAATCGCTGAATCGCTATTTCCTGGAAACCTGAGTGAGGAGAAGGCTTGTTTTCTGCGGCGATTCGCCCCGGAGAATCACCCGGACAACAGAGTAAGCACTAATAAAGAAATTGCTAAACTAATGAAAAACGATTTAGCAGTTTATTGCGAAAACAAAATAAATCAAACCATTCGGAAAGTGATTGAGGTATTTCATAAAGCCTACGGAGAAGAGATGAAAGCGGATGGCGTGAATATTGAGGCGTTATTAAATCTTAAAGCAGGGGGGACACTTAAAGGAAAAGAAGATCAAGAGAGTCACAAAAAAATTAGTCCTTGGAAAGAGGCTTATAAGTGGCTGTGGAATCATAAATACCTGCGGTGGGTTGATATTAATGCTTGGGAGATTTTAAAGAAACAAGCTAAAACTGCTCCCGATTGGATACAGTTTTCAACTGAGCAGGAAACTGCATCAGTGGGAGTTGGTACTAGAGGACTTAAGCCGCTATCGCCTCGATCTTCTGCACCAAAAAATGACCCCACGGTTCCAATTAATCAGCCGTTGTCGATGATTGTAAATTTGGCATATCCTAACTATCAAATGCTTTTGTTGTATCGCAGTGCTGAGATGAAATATATACTCTGTCCATCTTTTGGATATGCACCTAATGGTGTGAATCAACCACCGATGAGGCTACCTCAAAATAAGGAAGTATTTACTTTCGAGGAACTAGGAAAGGAAGAATTTGTAGCAATTGCAGTGGAAAACCCTGTGAGTTTACCTTGGTTGATTCCCCGTGAAGAGGAACCTTTACCGGAATGGAATGCTGAACGGCTTAAAGAGTTATTTGAACAATTGGAAAAACAAGATAATTGGCAAGTGTTTTATCAAAGCTTTGAGGTGGTGGAAACGGCCTAATTGGAGTTGGGAACCCTAAAAAAAATTACAGATAAGAGAGGAAAACAACAATGTACGAAAATCGCAGTGCCGCCTATTGGCAACTCATCCAAAAACTGCTCAAATCTTCTAAAGGGGAAGAATCGCAAATCTTAAACGCACACTCCGACTTACTCGATCCCGGACTTTTGGCAACGATAATCGCAGTTGCCAAACAATTTGATGATGGCAACCAAAATGAGGCTAATTTTTTAACTAACATTGCCTTAGAATTGGGTAAGTTTCTCGGTAACGATCATCAGCCAACGGCAATCAGAAAACAGACAGGCGATATTTTATTAAATTGGGGCACCGAGCAATATTACATTAGCCACATTTTCGCCGCTTTTCAATGTTGGCAACAATCCCTTATCATTTATCAAGCTATTCACGATCGTCAAGGGGAAGCGAGTTCTTTCGGAAATTTAGGCATTACTTACTGTTCTCTGGGAGAATACGAACAAGCGATCGCTGTCTACGAAAAGTCTTTAGCCATTAGTCGGGAAATTAAATACGGCGAAGGGGAAGCAAGTTCTCTAGGAGGTTTAGGCATTGCTTACTACTATCTAGGAGAATATGAACGAGCGCTCAGTTTCCACGAACAGCATTTAGCTATTAGTCGGGAAATCAAAAACCGCTTTGGGGAAGCAAGTTCTCTGGGAGGTTTAGGCACTGCTTACGACTCTCTGGGAGAATATGAACGAGCGATTGCTTTCCACGAAAAGTCTTTAGCCATCTTTCAGGAGATCAAAAACCGTCAAGGGGAAGCAAGTTCTCTGGGAAGTTTAGGCAATTCTTACCGCTCTCTGGGACAAAATGAACGAGGTATCGCTTTCTACGAAAAGTCTTTAGCCATTTTTCAGGAGATCGAAAACCGTCAAGGGGCAGCAAGTTCTCTGGGAGGTTTAGGCACTGCTTACGACTCTCTGGGAGAATATGAACGAGCGATTGATTATCACGAACAATCTTTAGCAATTTTTCAGGATATCAACAACCGTCAAGGGGAAGCAAGTTCTATAGCAGCTTTAGGTAATGCTTACTATTCTTTAGGACAAATTGAACGAGCGATCGCTTTCTACGAACAGTCTTTAACCATTTTTCAGGAGATCAAAAACCGTCAAGGGGAAGCAAGTTCTCTCGCAGGTTTAGGCATTGCTTACCATTCTCTGGGAGAATATGAACGAGCGATTGATTATCACGAACAGTCTTTAGCTATTGAACGGGAAATCAAAAACCGTCAAGGGGAAGCGAATTCTCTTAACAACATCGGCATCGTTTACCGCCGATTGCAGGAAACAGAGAAACCTATTAAGAACTATCGAGACTCCCTCAAAATTGCAACTGCCAAAACCATGCCAGCCGAATGCTTAAAAGCAGGTCGGAACCTTGGCAACATCGGCTTTACCCAAGGCGACTGGCATCTCGCATTAGAAGGATACGAACCCGCCATAAAAGCAGTCGAACAACTCCGCAAAGGCTCAACCACCGACAAACGCCGCCAAGAAATTATTAAAGAAGCCATCTCCGTTTACGCCAACGCCGTCCAATGCTACATCAACCTCAAACAATACGATAAAGCCGTCGAAACCGCCGATCGTTCCCGATCGCGCCACCTCGCCGACTTATTCGCCAGCAAAGACCTCTACCCCCAAGGCGAAATTCCCCCCGAAGTCGAAGCATACTATCGCCTGCAACAACAAAGCGATCGCTTGCGTATTTCTGAAAATGACGGTACAAAAGCGATCGCCGCCACTCGCCAGCCAACCCCCAACGGCGACGCCATCATCGAAAAGATTAAAGAATTAGAAGATGAAAAACAGAAAGCTTGGCTAAAAATTCGCAGCAAAGACCAAGTTTTGGCGGCTCAATTGCAACCAGCCCCCCTCAGTTTCGACCAGATGCAAGCCTTAATTCCCGATGCCGAAACCGCCATCCTCAATTTTTACACCACTGATGAGCATATCCACATTTTCATCTTGCGTCAAAATCAATCAACCCAACTCCACACCTGCGAAGGACAAGGATATGAAACTTTGCAGGGTTGGCTAATCGACAACTGGTTAAAGCCCTATAAAGAAAAGCCAATCGCATGGCAAAATCAAATGGGTGAATTTCTCCCCGAACTCGCTAACCGCCTGCAAATTAATCAACTAATTTCCCAACATCTCAACGGCATCAAAGAACTGATTATCATCCCTCACCTGTACCTGCATCAAATCCCCTTTGCTGCCTTACCTTTAAATAACAGTCCCATTCCCCACAGCAATACAGCTTCCGACAGAACACGCGGCTTAAAACCTCTCAGCAAACCCACCATCACCCCTGCCAAAACCCCACCCCAAAAGCAACCCGAATACCTCAGCGATAAATTCCGCCTCCGCATCGTTCCTAGTTGCCAAATACTCAACTTTTGCCACCAGCGAGGCAACCTCAAACCTGCGACAATGGGAATCGTCGAAAATGCCACAGGCGACCTCGTTTTCACTGGCTACGAGTGCGAAACCCTGGCAACAATGCACCAAATTGATAAAAATTCCCGCCTCCAATATCAGCAAGCGACGATCGGCAACTATGAAAACTTACTCAACCAAGTGCAAGTCCTCCATTCCAGCCATCACGCCAGTGCCGATCTGAATAATTCCCTAGAATCAAAACTGCATTTATTTGATGGCGATATCAACCTCGGTCGTGTTTTTACCTGGAGATTTTCAGACTTAGCCGAAGTATTCCTCTCCTGCTGCGAAACAAATTTAACTTTTACCCAAATTACCGACGATCCGCTGTCCATTGCTAGCGGTTTCCTCTGTGCGGGGGCGCGAAATGTGGTCAGTACCTTGTGGGCTGTGGATGATTTGGCAACCGCTTTATTTTGCATTTTATACTATCAGGAAAAGCAGGATAATAGCCGTTCGGAAGCGCTACGAAAAGCACAATTGAAGCTACGAAGCTTGACAGGCGATGAGTTGTCTGCTAAATATAAACGGCAGTTAGAGGATTATTTTGAGCAGCAACAAAAAGGAGAACAGCAAGCAGAAATTGTCAAAAATGTGCGATTGCGTTTAGATTTGCTTGGCCGCCAAGAATTGCCGTTTGTCAGTCCCTATAATTGGGCGGGGTTTGTATCGCAGGGTTTGGCGTAGGAGAAACAGTAGCATTTACATTCCTGGACAGATCAAAACCACAGAAACCGGGTTTTTTACCGTATCTGCAGGCTGCATGGCATCTTCTGGGCAAAAAACCCGGTTTCTAATCACCCGTGTTTTAGTCATAATTTAAAAATGTTGCAGCAGAGATTTCTCTTGTGCATAAACCTTTCGCAGCGACTCCAGCCCGATCGCCCCCAACATCAATTTAATCACCCCCACCAAATTTCCCCACTCGAACAATTCAGAAACAGAAACAGCTTTGTGAAATCTATCCGCATAAAAATCCACCCAAAAATCCGGCGCGTGTCTCTGTTTCTGACTCGCTATCCGGCGCTTCCAATAACCAAAATCTAAACCAGAGGGCGATTCCACTCCCAAAACTGGCGGAAAGTCCGCATAACTGACAAACCGACTCATCCCTTTGGCGTGCACGTACAGGATATGCGCCCAGCACTCGAAGCGATATATTTGTTCTACCTTGATTTTGAGCAGCCGCGCGATCGCCTCTTTCGTCACAAACCGGCTCAATCTGTGTCTGGGGGTTGATTTTCGCGAAAATTTTGTTAACATGATGTTAAGCAAATCCTTTGTAAAGAGTACAAACTTTTGTAAAGGGATTGAATTTGGATAGGCGATCGCTTTTTAGTTTTCCAGACCTGGGGGCGATCGCTTTTTACGATTTTTTTATTAAAAACTAAATCTAGTTTTTTGTCAATGGGTTTAATTAGATTGCGGGTTAAAGAATTTGCTGCTGAGAAAGGCTGGACGATCAAAGAGGTTTCTGAGCGATCGGGAGTCATTTACAGCACACTCAGCACCTATTCACGTTCTCCGGGAATGGCAATGGTTGATTTTACTTGTCTGCTGAAGTTGGCACGTACTTTTGACGTGATGGTGGAAGATTTAGTTGAGGTCGTCAAAGAGTAGTCGATCGCTTTTTGGGATAAAAATATCTTATGATGGTATACCATCATTTGTCAAGTATGGGTTTAGTCAGGTTAAAAGTCAGAGAACTAGCTAGCGAGAAAGGCTGGACGCTGAAAGAAGTTTCAGAGCGATCGGGAGTAATTTACAGCACCGTCAGACACTACGCCCGCTGTCCGGGAGTGTCCACCATTGACTTCATTTCCATACACAAATTGGCCCGAACCTTTGATGTGATGATTGAAGACTTGGTGGAAATTGTGCAGGAATAGTCGATCGCTTTTACGAACTAATTATCCAGTCAATATTACTCGACAGTTGCTAGCATCTGATTGACAGACTGACCCCGTTGTAGTGCTTCCCAATCAGATGTAACAGGTTGGTAAGAACAGTAACACACCACAATTCGCTCCTCAGTATCAGAAGCAGAAAACTGCTGAACGCGAGTAACTACCCAATCTCCATCTTTCCCGTGGGTGACTCCATTACCGGGGTCAGATAGATTTTCATAATCGCGGGTTTTGTCCCCTACTTGAGGAATTTCTGGGTTTTCTTCCCAAGTCCAATTTTCCCAAAGTATATTAGTGAGACCGCCCCTCGGCATAAGCTGACGTTCTTCCCAGCCCGGAGCACTCATGCTTTCGGTTTTGTAGACAATCCAGATTTTTTTTGCCATTTTTCCTCCCTTTCCTTTAATCTTGGTAATCTGGCCACATATCCTGAAATAATAACTTTTTTAATGGTTGAGTTGCTAGAAATCCCCCAAGCACAAAACGTAGTTGTTACAGACGACGCGCTAACAGTCGATCTATCCGATGGTCGTACTATTTCTGTTCCTTTAGCTTGGTATCCTAGGCTATTGCATAGCACACCAAACGAACGCAATAATTGGCGATTTATTGGTGGAAATGATGGAATCCACTGGCCTGATATTGACGAAGACATTAGCATCAAAAATATTATTCTCGGTAAACCATCTGGAGAAAGTCAGAAGTCTTTTCAGCGGTGGTTAGAAGAACGTAAAAAATCCGATAGAACATGAGTATATCGCCTAAAATAAGTTAATTCAGCAAAAAGTCATAGTGAGATATAAGCAAGGAGCGATCGCGATGACATTAACTACAGCAAAATGGACAATAGATCACTACCATAAAATGATCGAAGCCGGCATTTTAAACGATCGCAAAGTCGAATTACTAAATGGAGTAATAGTCGAAATGGTACCCGAAGGAACGGCGCATACTTATTTTAGCGATCGATTTGCCAACCGATTGCGAGTCGCATTATCTACGAGAGCCCAAATTCGCGAAGCCAGACCGATTACTCTGCCAAATAACTCAGAACCAGAACCCGATATTGCCGTCGTTCAACCTCTCAACGATATCTATCTGGAACATCACCCATATCCAGAAAACATTTTTTGGCTGATTGAATATGCTGATTCCAGTTTGACTAAAGACTTAGAGGAAAAAAGCAAGATTTATGCAGCAGCCGGAATTCAAGAATATTGGGTTGTTAACCTGCGCGATCGACAATTAATTGTGTTTCGCTTCCCGGAAGGCGATTTTTACCAGCAGCGAAATACTTTCCGAACTGGCACCATTGAACCCCTTGCTTTTCCCGATCTTACCATCCATATTTCTCAACTAATGAACAGGTAAATTATTGCCACCATATATCCCACATTCCGCACCCCCAACTGGCACACTACGAATTTTGGTTATTCGATCGCCTGAAACTGCCGATCGTTGCCACGAGTGATCGGTATCTTTGTATAAAAAAAAAACTTAATTTTCGATCCAACTCCCGAAAAAAACGATTGTGACAGTCTCCGTGCGGAATGTGGGATATCTCAAGGTAAGTTTAGATCGTCGAATTTTTTTGTATTTTTACTAAAAAAAAGCGCCTGAGTTCCCTCAGACGCATACCATAAAATCAACAAATTGTCAACCCTAACCTAACCATTCAAAGCCTCAGCACCGCCGCAAACTTCCAGGATTTCCTGAGTAATTGCCGCTTGCCGCGCCTTGTTATAAGTCAGCGTCAAACTACCGATCAAATCGCTAGCATTCTCACTAGCATTATTCATCGCCGTCATCCGCGCAGCCAACTCGCTAGCAGCAGACTCTTGCAAAGCCCGCAGCAATTGGTTGTTCAAATACAATGGCAAAAGAGCATCCAGAATTTGCGCCGGATCTTGCTCGAAAATCATGTCGCGGGGCAAACTCTTCTTAGTAGGTGAAGCAACCTTCTCGCGCGATACTTGAAACTGTCCGCCTTGCGATGTCAAGCGGAAGATTTCATCATCGGGAGTTTCCAAACCTTGGGGGTCGAGGGGTAGCAAAGTTTGAATTACCGGACGCGAACTAATTAGCGATACAAACTTGGTGTAAATTAGCTCAACTCTGTCCACAGTTCCCGACAGGAACAAGGAAAGCAATTCGTCAGCAATTTGCGCGGCTTCCGGTGCTGTGGGAATTTGTTCTAAGTTAGCGTAAGTAGCATCGATCGGCTGTTCGCGGCGCTGGAAATACTGAGTAGCTTTACGTCCTACCAACACGTATTTGTAGTCTAAGCCTTCAGCTTTGATTTCCTTAGCGCGATTTTCGGCATATCTGATGATGTTGCTGTTGTAGCCGCCGCACAAACCCCGATCGCCCGAAACTACCAACAGTCCCACCGATCGCACTTCGCGTTTTTTCAGCAGCGGCAAATCCAGGTTTTCAAACTGCAAGCGTTCCGCCAAACCGTATAATACCTCTGCCAGTCGATCGGCAAAAGGTCGAGTAGCAGTCACCTGTTCTTGAGCGCGGCGCACCTTTGCAGCGGCCACCAAGCGCATTGCTTCTGTAATCTTTTTAGTGTTCTTGACCGACTTAATGCGATCGCGAATAGTTTTCAGATTTGCCATAACTTTCTCCTTAGTTCTTAGCCTTTATTTCCGAGTTTTTAGTTCCTAGTCATCAATTTTTAAGCTTAGCTACGGTAGATACACGGCACCGTGTCCTTCTTCGTGTCAACTTAAGACCGAAACCACCTGTATCTCTCGTTTTTTTCAAAGTCTCGATCCCCCTAAATCCCCCTTAAGAAGGGGGACTTTGAATGCTCTTGTCCCACCCCCTACTCCCCTTATTAAGGGGAGTAGGGGTTGAGTAGGGGGCAAGCTAAGGGGGGATCTGTGACTTAACTGGGGACTTTGAACGCTCTTGTCCCCCCCTTATTAAGGGGGGCTAGGGGGGATCTGTGACTTAACTAATGACCAATGACTAATGACTAATGACTAATGACTAATTACGCAGAAACCAAGAAACTTTGCTTGTATTCAGTGATGCCTTCTTTCAGCAGCTTCTCAGCTTCATCAGTCAAGGCTTTTCCGCCTTGAACAATTTCGCCGTACTTCGGCTTGCTAGTCCGCAAATAGTCGCGCAAACCAACAGTAAACTTGCTGACTTTTTCCACGGGGATGTCATCCATATAGCCGTTAATACCGGCATAGATTACAGCCACTTGTTCGTTCATCGGCAGAGGCGAACTTTGGGGCTGTTTCAACAGTTCCCGCAAGCGCTGACCGCGCGACAATTGATTCTGAGTAGCTTTATCCAAGTCAGAAGCAAACTGAGAAAATGCTGCCAGTTCTTCAAACTGCGCCAATTCCAATTTCACCTTACCGGCTACTTTTTTCATCGCCTTAGTTTGAGCTGCCGAACCTACCCGCGATACCGAAATACCGGGGTTTACTGCCGGACGCAAACCAGCGTTAAACAAGTCAGAAGAAAGGAAGATTTGACCGTCGGTAATCGAAATTACGTTCGTCGGAATGTAAGCAGAAACGTCACCAGCTTGGGTTTCGATAATTGGCAAAGCAGTCATGCTGCCTTCGCCCAAATCGTCGCTCAATTTAGCAGCGCGTTCTAGCAAGCGAGAGTGCAGGTAAAACACGTCTCCGGGATAAGCTTCGCGACCGGGAGGACGGCGCAGCAACAGAGACATTTGGCGATAAGCTTGTGCTTGTTTGGAAAGGTCATCGTAAATGACCAAAGTGTGCTTGCCTTTGTACATGAAATACTCGGCTAAGCTAGCACCTGTGTAGGGAGCCAAGTATTGCAGGGTTGCGGGGTCACTAGCGTTGGCTGCTACTACGATAGTGTAGTCCATCGCGCCCTTTTCTTGCAGGACGTTGACGATGTTAGCTACTGTAGAAGCTTTTTGACCTATCGCCACGTAAACGCAGATCACGTTTTCCGATTTTTGGTTAATAATCGTGTCGATCGCGATCGCAGTTTTACCGGTTTGTCTGTCACCGATAATCAGTTCCCGCTGTCCTCTTCCCACCGGAATCATCGCATCAATAGCGGTAATTCCTGTTTGCATGGGTTCGTAAACAGAACGGCGAGAAACAATCCCCGGTGCCGGAGATTCAATCAAGCGAGATTCAGTAGTTTTAATTTCTCCTTTGCCGTCAATCGGACGGGCCAAAGCATCAACTACCCGTCCCAACATTGCTTCACCCACGGGGACTTCAGCAATTCTGCCAGTAGCAGTAACTGCCGAACCTTCTTGAATGCCGAGGCCTTGGCCCATCAACACTGCACCGACGTTATCTTGTTCGAGGTTCAGTGCAATGCCCACAGTGCCGTCGGCAAATTCTAGCAATTCCCCAGACATGGCTTTATCCAAGCCATAAATCCGGGCAATGCCGTCGCCTACTTGCAGAACAGTACCGACGTTAGAGACTTTTACATCTTGGTCGTACTGTTCAATTTGCTGGCGAATAATGCTGCTAATTTCGTCAGGTCTGATTGCTGCCATGTCAGTTGTTTTTTGTCAGTTGTTTGTTGTCAGTTGTCAGTTATCAGTTGTTCAAAACTACCAACCGTTAACTGCTAATTAAATTAGCTAATAGTCATCAGCTATTAACTCTCAGGAATTCAAGCGAATTCCTAAACGGCGCAATTGTCCCCGCAGGCTGGCATCAATTACTTGAGAGCCTACTTTGATTACCACACCGCCGATTAAATCTGCGTCTATTTTGGTTTCAATTTCTACTTGACTAGCGCTGGTCATCGCCTGCACTTTCTCGCGAACAGTCTGCTGTTGAGCGTCTGAAAGCGGGACAGCCGATGTAACTTCCGCCAATACTGTTTGGTTTAGTTCTCGGAGCCTTGCCAAGTATTGTTTGCCAATCCCTTCTAAAAAAAGAATTCTTCCTTTGTCTACTAATAGCTTCAGAAAGCTGTGCATCAAGGGGCTCATTTCTTCACCCGCTATTTGCTGAATCACGGCTTTTTTAGCATCCGGTTTTACCAGCGGATTGGCTAAAAATTGACGCAAGTCTTCCGAACCTTCTAGCAGGCTCAGTAAGGAACGAATATCTTCGCCAAACTTCTCTGAGAGATTGTTGGACTGAGCCAGTGACATCAAGGCAGATGCGTAAGGCTGTAAGACTTCTGTGCTGACTCTACTCACGTTTTAGCCTCCCAGTAACGCAATGCTGCGATCGATTAATTGGTGTTGAGCGCTGTCGTCCAAGCTAGTTTTTAGCTGGCTTTCCACCTTTGCTAATGCCAGAGATACAACCGCCGATCGCAGTTGGGCGATCGCTCTTTCCCGCTCCGCTTCCAACTCTTGACCTGCTGTTGCTCTCATGCGTTCAACGTCTTGCGCTGCCTGAGCTAGAATTGCTTCTTTTGCTTTCTTGGCAGTTTCTTCAGCCGCGGCACGAATTCGTTCCGCTTCTGCTTGCGCTTGAGTCAATTTTTGCTGTTGCTCTGCTAGAGCTGCTGCTGCATCTTTTTGGCGTTTTTCTGCTTCTTGAATCGCCTCTTGGATGGCCGAACGCCTCTCTGTCAGGATTTTACCTACAAATCCGCGCCCGAAATAAAACAGCACTGCAATAATAATGACCAGGTTAATCAGGTTGGTTTCTAAAATATCGAAATTTAAACCGAAACCACCTTCGCCGCTAGCTTCTGTGGCTAGCAATAAAACAGTCCCCATGATACTCTTCCATAATTGCGCGTGCAGATTGGGTGAAGCGATTTTAGATTTGAGATTCCATCAAAAATCTAAAACTCTTCGGCTCGCTATTTGGCCAGCGACTGCCCTAATAGCTTTTCGAGAATTTGGCCGCTGAGCGCGTCTACTTGTTGTTCTAGTGAGCGCATTGCTTCTTGCTTTTGCTGCTCTATTTCTTGCCCCGCCTTTTCTCGCGCGACTTGAGCTTCTTGTTGAGCCTCAGCTACTTTTGCTGCCCCAATTTTTTGGGCATCAGCTTGAGCAGCAGCAATTACTGATTGAGACTGTTTGCGAGTTTCTCCCAGTTTTTGCTCGTACTGCTGCGCTAGTTGCTGAGCTTTTGCCAAGCGTTCTTGAGCGGAGACTTGAGTGTTGCGAATGTAATCGGCGCGATCGTCAATTGACTTGCTGAGCGGCTTGTAAAAAATTACATTCAAGACTGCGACTAGAATTAAAAACTGCACCGCCATCAGAGGCAGCGTAGCATCTAGATCAAACAGTCCCCCTTCCTTAGCCGCTTCTTCAACTGCTAGTAATACTGTCCAGTGCATCATGATTTTTTGACGGCTTCCATCTAATTCGCTTAATCGATTTTAGATTTGAGATTTTGGATTAGAATCGCCAAAACCTCAAATCTAAAATTTCCAATTATTATGCGAAGGGGTTGGCAAACAGCAGCACTAGGGCTACGACCAAACCGTAAATTGTGAGCGCTTCCATGAACGCCAAACTCAACAGCAAGGTGCCGCGAATTTTACCTTCTGCTTCCGGCTGACGGGCAATCCCTTCTACAGCCTGACCTGCTGCATTACCTTGACCGATGCCAGGGCCGATTGCAGCTAAACCTACTGCCAAAGCGGCGGCAATTACGGAAGCGGCAGCAACTGTTGAGTCCATGATGATTTTCCTTATCTAAAGTACAAAATTGAGAACAGAAAGTCTAGAGAATTGTCCGATTTTACGGCAGAAAGTTTAAGTTCAGAAATTTATTTTTTCCTCCCTCATGCTTCGCCGTTTATCGTTAGTTAATCGTGGTGTTCTTCGCCGTGACCGCCTTCTAGAGCTTCACCAATGTAGGCGGCGGCTAAGGTAGCAAAAATCAAAGCTTGAATTGCACTCGTAAATAGTCCCAGAACCATCACTGGCAGAGGAACAAATAAAGGCACTAGCAACACTAGCACTCCGACCACCAATTCGTCCGCAAGAATGTTGCCAAACAAACGGAAACTTAGGGACAGAGGCTTAGTGAAATCTTCTATGATTTTGAACGGCAACATGAAAGGCACCGGTTCAACATAGTGGGCGAAATACCCCAAGCCGCTTTTGCTGAGACCTGCATAAAAATATGCTAGAGAAGTCAGCAGTGCAAATGCTACCGTCGTGTTGATGTCAGCGGTAGGAGCTCCCAATTCGCCTGATGGCAGCTTAATCAGCTTCCAAGGAATTAGAGCGCCAGACCAGTTTGACACAAAGATGAACAGAAATAATGTACCAATAAACGGTACCCAAGGGCGATATTCTTTTTCCCCAATTTGGTTTTTAGCCAAGTCCCGAATAAATTCCAGCGCATACTCCATAAAATTTTGCATTCCGCTGGGAATTCGCTGGATTTTGCTGGTTCCTAAAATCGAAACTACGACTAAAACGGCAATTACAAACCACGAGGTTAGAAAAACCTGCCCGTGCACTTTCAGATTGCCGAGTTGCCAGTACAACTGCTGGCCCACTTCCAATTTGGCGAGGGGGAAACGATTAAAGGTGTTTAGAACGTCAAGCATTGCCATTCAACGGGCTTCCCCATACAAATCGATGAGTTGAGTTTTGCTCTTCTTGCCTGACTTACCTGTAGTCTAGTGCTAATGCACTTCGGATCACGTAAACCATCAGCGCAGCTTTGTAAGTCAGAAATCCCAAAAATATCGGTAAAATCTGTAGCTGATTCCACTGTGTTCCTACTATCATCACCGCGAAAAACAAACCGAGCCTTGTCTTGCTGATGCGTTGATTTTGGCTGCCGATTCGTTCAACGTCTCTAGCCAACATCTTTAAGTAAACCACACCTGTGCTCGCCCCAAGCAAATAATTCAGGGCAATATTGAGCGAGTAAAAAATCCAAACGGAGATAAAAATAATCGCCGTAAAAGCAAGGGTGTACACCAACAACTCTTGTTGGAGGCGATAAAAGTCTTGCATGGGATTGGTTGTCTCGGACGAGACTGTCGAGACTGTTGAGACTGTACCAGCTTGAGGAATATCCTCGTTTGCTGGTGTTGGTTCGGTGGGTGTGTTTTGCGTGTTCACGAAGCTCAGAAACTAATGCAGGTAGCAGGCGAGTGCTTTGCAAACTCAGAAAAATCATACCACGCGGCGGTAACAATACTTAAAATAAAATTAATCATATTTTCGGAATTTGGTGTCGGGCGCTTCGGAAACCTCAAGCCGTTAAATGTCCGATCGACCTCACCCTACCTCTCCCACCGCCCGATCGCACTATATTACACATTGTTCTCCGGCTTCTCACTAAGTAAGCCTCACTTAGTGAGAAGTGAGAAAGGCCGATCGCCCGAATCGATGAGGTAATTCTCCCTTGTCTGCCTCTGCGCCCTCTGCGCCCTAGAAGAGTTGATTAAACTCACATCTTGCACCATTCTCAAGAACGGGCTCTCCGGCCCGTTCCACAAAGAGTAGATTTTCTTGTGGAACAGGCATCTTGCCTGTTCCTAAAAGGCTAATTGAGAATGGTGCAAGATGTCAGTTAAAACTTGATCTCATTCAATAACCTTAAACTCTTGAAGCGCCGGAATGAAATTTTTATTCTCGTGGCTCGATCGACTAAGCTTAATCAAAGCAAATCGCTGTAGAGGCTGCAAACTCGCCCACTGTGCCAAAGAAATTGTCACGCCGAGCTCTTGCGCTTTTGCCGAAACAGACTCCGGTACAGTTGCAGCATCCATCCACGGGGGATTTTCATCAACAGCCAAATCAGTTCCCGGTTTGCCTGTCTGTTGAATTAATATTTGATTTAGCTTTTCTCGGTAATCGATAATTTCTGCTGGTGTCAAGCAAGGTAACTCTACAAGACTTTGCCGTTCTGCTTGGTTGAAATGATTCCAATCCTGCAACTTTAATTTAATGCCGCAAGTATCTAACTTGAGACGTACCTGCATCGGAATGCAGCGCAGAGCTTCCACAAAATCAGCTTCAAATTCAAAAAACATATATTTAGTTAGCAAGTTTTTTTGCGTTGTGAATGATATTTTTTTTATTAACCGCAGAGGGCGCAGAGGGCGCAGAGTAAGAGAGGAGGGAGAAGGTGAAAAGAAATTTATGCAGGTTTATTGCTCTCTATCAATAATTGCAGAAAATTGAGTCAGCATTTATAATTAAATAATATTACAAAGTATTGACATGAATCCCGTAGACTACCTTCGGATTAGCTTGATAGACCGCTGCAACTTCCGCTGTCTCTACTGTATGCCGGAAGGTAGCGAGTTGGACTATGTATTGCAGCAGCAGTTGTTAACTCACTCGGAATTGCTAACTCTGCTGCGGGAAGTTTTTATACCCGTGGGATTTACTAAGTTTCGGTTGACGGGTGGGGAACCGCTGCTGCGGCCTGGGGTGGTGGATTTGGTAAGGTCGATCGCCTCAATGCCGGAAACGCGAGATTTGTCAATGACAACTAATGGCTTTTTGCTGGCGGGAATGGCGGAAAATCTCTACAATGCTGGTTTGCGCCGGATTAATATCAGTTTGGATTCCTTGGAACCGGAGACTTTCGATAAGATAATTGGTAGTCGGGGACGCTCGCGGTGGACGCAGGTTTGGGAGGGAATTCAAGCGGCTTATCAAGCAGGATTCGACCCCTTGAAACTGAATGTTGTGGTAATTCCCGGTGTGAATGACAGCGAAATATTGGATTTGGCTGCATTAACAATTAACCGGAATTGGCACGTTCGTTTTATTGAGTTTATGCCGATCGGGAATGGGGATTTATTTGGCGATAAAGGTTGGGTAGCTTCGGCCGAATTGCGGCAACAAATTACCGACAAATACGGGTTAGCCGAGTCGGGAGTGCGCGGTAACGGGCCGGCGGATGTGTTTCAAATTCCGGGGGCGAAGGGCACTTTAGGATTTATCAGCCAAATGTCCGAGTGTTTTTGCGATCGCTGCAACCGGATGCGTTTGTCTGCTGACGGGTGGCTGCGGCCTTGTCTGCTGAACGAAACCGGGCAAATTGACTTAAAAACTGCTTTACGGAATGGGGTGTCTACAGGCGAATTGCGCGATCGAGTGCGGCAAATATTGAATATTAAACCGGAGATTAATTTCAAGCAGCGAGATTCGGGAACTACTCAAGGAAATTACAGCCGCACCATGTCTCAAATTGGCGGCTAAAGCTCCCCTTCCAGGACTTGTTGGGCCGTCAAGTTCAACTGCGGAAAAGTCGGCGATATCAGCGCTTGTTCCCCTTGAAAAACCCCAACTTCGACATACTCACCTGATTCTAGTCGTAGTACCGCTACTATCTCCTCTTGAGGGTCAACAATCCAATATTCAGGGATACCCCGCGCTGCATATTGAGCTCGTTTACTAATGTAATCGCGATCGCGCCCAACTCTACCTGGACTAACAACCTCGACAACCAACTGAGGAGGTGGCATAGTTTGGGTGATGGTTAGCCTGGTTGCTGTCAGCAAGATGTGTTCCGGGCGCAAAACCACCAAATCTGGGTAGCGGTTAGCTGCGTCGCCCTCCCGCAAGATAGGAACTTGGATTTCGCACAGGTGAAGTTTGATACACCGCCAAGGGATGCCAGTATTAACAAGCACTAAAAACAGATAGCTGACAATGGCGGTGTTGGGTTCGGATTCGGGTGGCAATGTTACTAACTCTCCATCAATTAATTCGTAGCGGTTGTCGGTGTCGTCCTCATAGGTGAGGTACTCTTCAAAGGTGAGTTTTTGCTTGCGGGCTTGTATCATCTTTTACCTTCCAGGATTTCTATTGTTATTAAAATATTTACACATCCATTTTCTCCGTGTAAATCGGCGGCTAAAGCTCCCCTTCCAGGACTTGTTGGGCCGTCAAGTTCAACTGCGGAAAAGTCGGCGATATCAGCGCTTGTTCCCCTTGAAAAACCCCAACTTCGACATACTCACCTGATTCTAGTCGTAGTACCGCTACTATCTCCTCTTGAGGGTCAACAATCCAATATTCAGGGATACCCCGCGCTGCATATTGAGCTCGTTTACTAATGTAATCGCGATCGCGCCCAACTCTACCTGGACTAACAACCTCGACAACCAACTGAGGAGGTGGCATAGTTTGGGTAATGGTTAGCCTGGTTGCTGTCAGCAAGATGTGTTCGGGGCGCAAAACCACCAAATCTGGGTAGCGGTTAGCTGCGTCGCCCTCCCGCAGGATCGGAACTTGGATTTCGCACATATGTGTTCTGATCAGCCTCAGTGGGATGAACCCGCTACTAGCCAGAGTGAATAGTAGATAGTTAGCAATGAAATTGTTGGGGCCCGATTCTGGTGGCAATGTTACTAACTCTCCATCAATTAATTCGTAGCGGTTGTCGGTGTCGTCCTCATAGGTGAGGTACTCTTCAAAGGTAAGTTTCTGTTTGTGGGCTTGTGTCATCTTTTACCTTCCAGGATTGCTATTGTTATTAAAATATTTACACATCCGAGGGAAGCGGCGGCCGCAGTGATTTTCATTGAATTAACAAGCTGGGTAGCACTGTCCGATCGACACGGGGCGATCGGCTCGACATCACGGACGGCTGGCACGGTTGGCACGGCTTCAAAATTGCAGGATAGACGCGCTGTTGTGCGGTTTTGGGGTGATTGATTGGTGACGACAGGCACGGCTTGCACAGTCGCACCATAAGGACTGCTAAGGCTCGGACTGTCGCACTGGTACGGCTGGCATGGTTGGCAAGTTTTGCGATCGTCTCGCTGGCACGGTCGGAGCGCTTGCGGGGTTGTGTCGGTCTAGCTTTTTTGCGTCACAGGTGCGACTGATAACATCAGACTGTACTTTTTTTAAACTGGTAGCAGACAGAAAACCCGCCACGGTTAGGGTGTAGTGAGTTTAACGTCTCAACTTGTCACGTAAATAGTAGACGTGTACTATAGATAGGTTAATATAATGGTTGGACGCTCAAAACCAGTAAACGCTGATATTTTCAGTATTTAATATAAAATATGCCTCAAAGAATTAGTGATGTATTTCAGGTAGATTCAATAGTATTAAGGGAGCATAATGTTTTTAATGGTTTCATTGATAACGATTCAAAACTTTATATAGATCCAAGACTTTTATCAAAAACATCTGTGATTGAGCTAAAAAATGCTGATGAAAAAGTGATGAATTATTTTGAAAATAGAATAAAAGAAATACAAATTATTATTGAAATACAAAAAGAACTTAAGGAATTAAAAATTAAGGAGAGTTCTGAGAATTATTTTTATAGACCTTCACCGATATATTTGAGACTTGAAAATGAGTATAAAGAAGTAAGAATTGAAGTTCGTGATAAATTAATATTTTCTGAAACTCCTCTAGCAGGTTTAGGATATTCAAATAAAGGTAGTGGAGGTAAAGGTATTGGGTGGAGTATAGCATGGGATTTATTAGATAATATTACAAGTTTTGTAGAAGTGGGGATAGTAGATCCAATTCTTTTTCAATTAGCAGCAGTTTTTCAAAAAAATATAGGTGCTGATAGAATTAGTGATATGATTATTTCTATAATTTTACCAGAATTAGCTCAATTTTCAAGTCGAATTGCAGAACAATTAAATTTACCCAAAGCTGATTCTACTGATATTAATGGTAAGAGGTATTGTAATTTACCTTGTTACTTAAATAAAGGAATTCTTTTAGTACCAGAAAATATATTAACTTTTCTTCCAATCAGTTATTTGTGGAGTGAAAAAGATTCTATAAAACATCATAATTTAGAACTTAGAAATTATATGAATGATAGGATGCGAACTTTATTTGCCGATGGTTTAACATGGAATGATATTGTTAAAGATAAGAAGAGTTTACAAGAATTACTTGTAGAGCATCCTGATATGATGACAAAATTAATTGATACATATAAATCAACAAAACCTATCCCCTATGATTTTATTAAAGATCCTGAAAATTTATTTAATTGGCATGATGTTGCAAGATTTTATGCTGAAAAATATCCTTTAAATATTGAAAATATTAGTGATATATATTTTATTAACAGCGAAGAATTGTTAGAAACAATACGTGTATATTTTTCTCAAATTGTAAGTTGGGGGCTGTTTAAAGAATTTTATAATGTAACAAGTGTTCCTAAATTAAAACGTGTTCCTAAAGAAGAAACAATAGCATTATCTATACTATCAGAATTGTTAGACTATCATCTAAAAGATAGTTGTTTAACTGTGGAATGCGTCCTTAAAGAGAATGTTATAGAATTGTCGAATCATGATATAATTATATTGAAATTCACTTCTAGCCGTGGAATAATTAAAAAATGTCATAAATTAATAATAGAAAATAATCATGCTAATTCTACTAATTCAACTACTATTTTATTTCTTATAATTGTTAATGGTGGTAAGTCAGAAAACGAGATTAGATCATCATTTAATGAAAATGGAAAAAACATATATATAGAAAGTAAGTTTTTTAAAATATTTTTTATTGATGCGAGATGGTAAAAATAATTAGACGTTAAGGTCGGATGGTCGGAGCGATCGTCTCGCTGGCACGGTCGGATGGTTTAGCGGTGGCACTGTCGGTCTAGTGCGGTCGGTCGGACGGTCTAGCGGTCGGAGAGGCTGGCACTGTCACAGGTCTTTATGTAAAGAGTTGATGTTTAAGTATTTTCTCGGTAGACACTGAATTGAAAAAAGGTTAAATATGTAATAGGACTTACTTGTAATCCCTTTCTTTTGGAGAAATGATAAATGTCTAATCATAAAGATGACTCTGAAGATAAAACAGAGGCAATTGGGTATGTAGCTGGTGGTGCTGCTGCGGGAGCAACCGTAGCTGGTGCAGTAGGTGGGATGGGTTTAGCAGTTGGTGGAACCGCTGTTGCAATTGGTGCAGCACCCGTTGTTGCTGCTGGTGCTGTTGTCGGTTTAGCAGCATACGGACTCAAGAAATTGTTTTTCAATTAAACGAAATTTTAGATATCTTAGGGAAGACCTATGGATGATTTGAAAATGGTGGGTGCTATTACCAGTGCAGCGGCAGCTACTGGGGCAGGTTCTGTGACAATTGCTACAATTACTTCTTCGGCTCCGGGGATTCTTGGAGTTATAGGGTTTACCACCACTACAACCGTAGCTTTACCTATAGCGGGTGTTGTGGCAGTAGGAGGGTTGTTAGCTGTTGGTTTTCTAAAAGTAATGGCTAGCCAACAATCAGAATCTCAGTAATAATCCAATTTTAAAAACCTGTTATGCAGAGTAAACTTTACCTTGCCACCTTTCCGTAACAGTTTCAAGAGCTAGTCTGGGAAATACCTGTTTTCCCGCCTAGCTTGTTTTTATAGTGAACTTAATTGTAAACCAAAGAAAAACCCGCCACCGTGCAAGGGTAGCGGGTTCTGTGCGGTGTCGGGGCGGTACTCACAACAGCTTTTAATTGTTTACCGCGTGTTTCAGTTTTGGTTTTTTGTGCTTTCTACATGAAGCAACCCTGTATTTGTAATTGAAACACCCGCGTTTCCATGTGGCATAAGTAGATTTTTGATAGATGAACGTTCACTAATCCAACCCTCATCTAGTAAAAATTTTAAAATATCGTGTAATTCCCTACCTTCAATGTTTGTGTTGCTTGTGATGTCTGAATTGCTGATAATAAGTTTACCTTGTTTTGCTACGTCATAAATAGTATTTAAGACTTGGTATCGTTTATTTTTTGTTTCAAAAACTTCATCTTCAGAAGGCATTTTGTCACCTCGGTTGATTGTAATAATTTTGTACGCTAACTTTAACATAACATATAAAGTGTTTACATACCACATCATCCATTCTGAAAGGGTTACAGAGCTTAGGCGGGGAAATTTGAGTATCCCCGCCTAGCTTGATTTATAGATGTTTCAGCCTCTAAATCAGGATATGCTCTTATCCTGATTTAGTAAAATAACGTGCCTGATATTTGTCTTCTTAACTGGTTCCCAGGCCTTAGCCTGGGAACCGAGATCCAGAGGCTCTGCCTCGCTAGCGGATAAAAACAAAAACAGGAGGCAGATGCTCATGGAACGTGTTCCCAAGCTCTAGCCTGGGAACGAGCAAACACCTACGCTTTGCGCTTGCGACGGCGAATCAGCACACTCATTACTTGCTTCGGATTAGCTGCACGTTGTACGGGACTCCAATCGCCAACTTGGGCAAATCCCAGGCGGTACAAAGTGAGTATGGTTTCCCTGACACCCTGGGGCGAACCTGTAACCGTTACACACACCACATCCTGTTCCGATTCTGCTGCTGAGTCGTCATTTGGCCGTGCAAATTTGTTGTCGTCAGGCAAGAATTCCTGTGACATAATATGTTCTCCTGGTTTTGGGTTTTCTAGAAAAACCCAAAAACCCAGCCGCCCCGCATTTCAACACATAGCAGGGCGGCTACAGAGGATGTTAAGATACTCCGTTAGCCTCCAGACTGCTGTGATCAGTTTGGCGGTTATGCTGTCCATTGCTGCTCGCAACAGCTTTGGGCAGTGCAACTAGATTTTTGGGCGACGCGGGCTACTTCCTCTACAAGCAAAGCAACCTCTAACTTCAAAGCGTAGCCGCAGAGGGGGGCCTGTGTCAATCCATTTGGGATTTGGGATTTGGGAAAGGTGCGTCAGCTTTGAGATTGCTTCACTACCTTCGCAATAACAGAAAATCCTAGTACGTGCATCCAGGATTAACTGGTTCCCAGGCTAGAGCCCATTCGCGACAACTTAACGTCAAACCCAATCACAGACTGCTGTTTGAGTATTAAGCTCAGATCCCCCCGGCGCCTAGGGCGGGCACGGGGGCACCGCCCCTACGAAGGGGGGGACAAGAGTCTTCTCAAAGTCCCCCTTCTTAAGGGGGATTTAGGGGGATCTAGACTTAGCTAAATGCGAGATTTATCAATGGTTTCAGTCTTAAGTTGTCACCAATGGGCTAGAGTCTAGGAACGAGCAATCGCCTACTTCCTAGGCTTTGCGCTAGAGTTAGAATATTAAAATCAATTTAAAAAGTGCGATCGACCCCGCTATCATCAGCCCAAAAACTTGCACTCAAGGATAATTATGCTGCACAATCTTCAGCAATCTCACGAACAAGAGATACAGACGATTACTCAAGTTTTGGGAAAAATCACCAACCGCACGGCGGATCAGATTAAACCATTACTAGATGCCATGCTCAAACAGCTAATTGAACCTCAACAACCTCCATTTTATGAAACAGCTACCCCAACAGAATGGTCAATAGCATTTCAAGAATGGGTTGACAGTCATCGTACCCTAAATCTCCCCACTCTTTCAGATGAAGCTATTAGCAGAGAGAGCATTTATGGAGACAGAGGTTAAATGCCGTTTCTCGTAGATACAAACATACTGCTGCGTAGCATCGATACAGCACACCCAATGAATCCTGATGCCGTTAATGCCGTGATTACTCTGCGCGATCGCGGGAACTTTATATCGTACCCCAAAATTTGATCGAGTTTTGGAACGTTTGCACGCGCCCCATGCAGAGAAATGGATTAG
This sequence comes from Microcoleus sp. T2B6, assembly GCF_036700475.1. NCBI lineage: Bacteria > Bacillati > Cyanobacteriota > Cyanophyceae > Oscillatoriales > Microcoleaceae > Microcoleus > Microcoleus sp. T2B6. The sequence goes on from NZ_JAUBOZ010000052.1 coordinate 41,795, forward strand.
GGCGTACTGCAATAGAAGCCGAGGCAGAAATTAATCGCTTAAAACAGCTTTTTCCTCTGTTGTTGGATACCCAAGCAATTTATCAAGAATGGGAGCGACTGGTGATAACACATAAGGTGGTAGGTGTTAACGTTCATGATGCGCGGCTAGTTGCTGCTATGCTAGTTCATGGTTTAACCCATATCCTAACTTTTAACATTGCTGATTTCGCTCGTTATTCACAAATTACGGCTGTTAATCCTCCAACTGTAAAGCCTTGATTAATTGGGAATTTAACATACAGCCTTTTCCAGGTTCATGAAGTACACTATAAATATATTGTGTGGTGTTAATCTGTAGGGTGCGTCGCTGCGAAATATTGGTCGATAAAACTTACAGATTGACGGGTGGCGACGCACCTTACACGGGCTAGAAGATTGTGTGTACCACATCTACATGGAATATGCTGTAAATTATACTCCGAGCAAAGAACAGGCAAGATGCCTGTTCCACAACAAGCTAATTTGATTGTGGGGAGTAGGAGTTAAGCATCTTGCCCGCCCTTAGATTTTACCGGGTGTGAGCAAAATTAGCTGTTTTGATAAGATCGATCGCACTTCATCCAATCCAATCTCCACATCAGTTAAAGTAAGGTGCGTCAGTTCGTAGATTATCGATTTTTCGCGAAAATAACGGCGACTGACGCACCCTACGACTCAACTTGGTGTTAGCAAAATTAGCTGTTTTGATAAGATCGATCGCACTTCATCCAATCCCATCTCCACATCCGCCAAAATCTCTCCCACAGTTTTGGTATTGCAACCTTGCAAAAACTCAAATTCCGGACTTGACAAATTGACCAATTGGTAGTTGCAATCAAACACTTGTTGACTCGGCCAACCGTGCATACAACCACTCAACTCAGGAATTGCCGCCAAAAGTGTCTTATCGTCCGACCAATCAATTTTATTAACAGGCTTTTTGCCCAAGAAAAACTCGTAATGAGTGATTTCCGTATCCAACAATTCAATTAATCGATAAAGCTCCCGTTCCGTCAAACCCTGAGCTCTTTCTATCAATTCCGGCGCTTTCCCCAAAAGTCTTTCTAACTGCCAATATCCCGGATTTGAAAAACCGAGAAATTCCAATCCCGAAGCGTCAATTAACTCGAACAAAGTCTCAATATTGTAGTCAATTTCCTGCGGGTGAACGTACATATCAGCAAAACATTCGTCCCGCTGATTTTCTCCTGCCCAACGCTGTTTTTCGTACTTGACAAGACGGTTGTTTTCTGGTAAAGAAGCAAAGATTTGACGACCGACTTTCACACCATCGGGATAGTCACCTTTTTGCGGGCCTTGGAGAAGTGCGATCGCCCTTTGCATCAGTTGAATTTCCCAGCGTCCGAGCTCAGCATACACAAAAATGTGCATCAAACCGCCCTCGGCCAACTTTGCCGCCAGCGCTTGAATGCCCCGGATCGGATCGGGTAAGTGGTGCAGCACGCCGACACAGTTGATCAAATCAAACTCACCCTCTAACTCGGCGGCATCGTACAGGCTGAGGTGGCGAAAATCAGCTTCGCGCGCTCCCGATCGGCGACAGCGTTCTTGTGCTACCTTCAAAGCACCCGCACTCAGGTCGATCGCCGTCACCGAAGCTTCGGGATTGAGGTGAATCAGATAATCGGTGCTCGAACCAGTCCCGCAGCCAGCGTCTAAAATCCGAATATCGAGTTTTGGCGGCTTTTGGCCAGTGCAAAAATTGTAAGCATCAGGCCAACTCCAGCGCCAGTTGTACCCAGGCGGCGGTTCATCTGACAAAGGATCGGGCGGGAAAGGGAAAGTATCGTAAAGCCGCCGCACGGCAGCACTGATATCTGGTGTAGTATCCATAGGTGACATTTGTTGCGCTTGGGGATTCGGGATTGGACTGACAACTGACCGCTGACCACTGACCGACAGCAATTTGATCCGCGCCCCCCGGATTTATCGGTGGGGTCGATTCTTCAATCTAAAATCTAAAATCTAAAATCTAAAATCGGTTGACAGCTTCTGCGTAATAAAACTTATCATTTTTTCTCATATAAGCTCTCTTAAATCTATACAATAAATCTCGACAGGCTTTTTAACAAACAAGGACTGTCAATAGCCCACCGCTGAACTGTCGGGTAAAGCGGAGGCGTCTTTCCGCAGAAAGTCAAAAGCCCCGAAACAGGCAGAAGAAAATTTTTGATTTTCTTTTCCTTTAATTCAAGGCACTGGCTGCGATCGCCCAAAGGCAACTCTCCTGCCGAGTCTTTTTTTCCACGGGTATGCCGGCGGAGTGCAGCGGAGGGAGTACCCCGTGCCTGCCTTCGGATCGGACATTTCCCCGCAGGCAGAAAGATGAAACCAAAACATTTTAATCTAAGAAAGTAAGCGCGCCCGAACCTCGTGACAGGTAAAGGCAAAAAGTAAACAAAGCAAAAATACCTACTTTGACCTGCATCAGAAGGCAAGGTTAGTCTGGTTAAATGCTGCAACTATTTGGATAGGGAGCGAAAGAGTCTAATGACTGTAAAAGCAAGTGGTGGAAGCTCGGTTGCGCGTCCGCAACTATATCAAACTGTACCGGTCGCAACAATTTCGCAAGCAGAACAGCAAGACCGCTTTCTACAGCGGGGCGAACTCAGCGAACTGGCAAGTTATTTCAGTTCAGGGGCTCTTCGGATCGATATCTCTGCGACGCTGACCCAAAACTCGGAACTGATAGTATCCCGCGCAGCCAACCGGATTTTTACCGGCGGTTCCCCGCTGGCATTTTTGGAAAGACCACAAGAACCTGCGATGGCTGTAGCAGGCGCGGCTCGCGGCGGATCGGGCAATGTCTCTGAAGGCATGAAACTGGGAACTGTCACCTACGTTGAAGGTCGCGCAGGCGGCGGCAACGGCGGTGGCGGCGGCGGATTCTTGGGGCTAGGAAATCTATTTGCTGGCAACGGTGGCGGCTACAGCGGCCCACTGCCCGCAGGATTTCAGCCGATCAATGTCTCGCGCTACGGCCCGGGCAACATGACCAAATCTCTGCGCGACTTGAGCTGGTTTTTGCGCTACATCACCTACGCGATCGTAGCTGGCGACCCGAACATTATTTCGGTGAACGTGCGCGGATTGCGGGAAATCATCGAAAATGCTTGCTCTTCGGCGGCCACAATTGTGGCAATGCAGGAAATGAAGGCAGCATCTTTGGGCTATTTCCGAAACAATGCAGAGGCAAGTGCGATCGTCGGACAGTATTTCGACGTAGCTATTACCGAATTCAAAGCTCCCACACCTTCAGACAAGGTGCGGCAGCGCGAAAGCAACGACCAGCAAGGGCTGCAACTGCCTCAAATCTACTTCAACGCAGCCGAGCGCCGATCGAAATTCGTCATGAAAACCGGTCTGTCTTCGGCAGAAAAGCTAGAAGTAATCAAAGCAGCTTACCGCCAAGTATTCGAGCGCGATATTACCCGCGCATACAGCCAAAGCATTTCTGACTTGGAATCCAAGGTCAAAAATGGCGAAATCTCGATGAAAGAGTTTATTCGCCGCCTTGGCAAATCTCCTCTGTACCGTCAGCAATTCTACGAGCCGTTTGTCAACAGCCGCGCTGTAGAACTTGCCGCCCGCCACTTCCTCGGCCGCGGTTTGAGCTCGCGGGAGGAATTTAGCAAGTATTTTGCGATCGTCAGCAAAGGCGGCCTGCCAGCCCTTGTAGACGCGATGGTTTATTCCCAGGAATATTCCGACTATTTCGGCGAAGAAACAGTGCCTTACCTGCGCGGTTTGGGCCAAGAAGCTCAGGAGTGTCGCAACTGGGGCCCGCAAATTGATTTGTTCAATTTCAGCGCTCCGTTCCGCAAGGTTCCTCAGTTCATCACCTTGTTTGCCGGCTACACCCAGCCTCTGCCAGACCAGCACGTTTACGGTGTTGGCAATGACCCCTTAGAAATTCAGTTCGGCGCGATTTTCCCGAAAGAAACTCGCAACCCCAAGAGCCGTCCGGCTCCCTTCGGCAAAGACACTCGCCGCATCCTGATCCGTCAAGGTGCAGGTATTGACAATCAGTTGAGCAATCCGGCTGCTCGCGGTGCTGCTCCTGGTTCTCTGGGCCCCAAGGTCTTTAAATTAGACCAGTTACCGAGCAACTATGTTGCTTCCAAGAAAACTGCCCGCGGTGTCTCCAGCAGCTACAGCAATGCTTCCAGTGTCAAATTTACCGAAAGTTCCACCCAAGCGGTGATTCGGGCTGCTTACCTGCAAGTGTTTGGTCGCGACGTGTTCGACGGCCAGCGCCAAAAGGTAGCGGAAATTAAGCTGGAAAACGGCGAGATTCCGATGCGCGAGTTTATTCGGATGTTGGCGAAGTCTGACGTGTTCCGCAATATGTACTGGAGCAAGCTCTACGTTTGTAAGGCGATCGAATACATTCACCGCCGACTCCTGGGACGCCCTACCTATGGCCGCCAGGAAATGAACGCTTACTTTGACATTTGCGCCAAGAAGGGTTTCTACGCGCTGGTCGATAGCATCATGGACAGCATGGAGTACAACGAAGCTTTCGGGGAAGATACAGTGCCCTACGAGCGCTATGTAACTCCCGGTGGTTTGTCGATGCGGACGATGCGATCGGGTTCCGTCGCTGAGCAAAATGTCCAAGCTCGGACGCCCGAAACTCCTCGGTTTATCGAACTCGGCACTGCGCTCGATCGGGGCGAATTCGAGTTACAAAATAGCCTCGCTCAAGGTGTCAGCAAGCGGCGCGAACAAACTAAGGTGTTCAAGCTGACGACTACTTCGGACAAAGTAGCTTTGAAAACTTTAATTCAAGCTGCTTACCGTCAAATTTTTGAGCGCGACATCAACCCGTATGTTGTGAAGAATGAATTCACGGCGCTGGAAAGCAAACTGGGCAACAATGAAATCAATCTCAAGGAGTTCATTGAAGCTTTGGGTTGCTCATCGCTGTACATCAAACAGTTCTACGCACCTTATCCAAATACTAAGGTGATTGAGTTGGGAACCAAGCACTTCTTGGGTCGCGCTCCCCGCAATCAAGCGGAGATTCGGACGTACAACCAAATCTTGGCAAGTAAAGGGATTAAGGGCTTTATCAACGCGATGTTGAACAGCGTTGAATATGCGGAGGCGTTTGGCGAGGATACTGTTCCTTACCGTCGCTTTCCGACTCTGCCGGCTGCGAATTTCCCGAATACCGAAAGGCTGTACAATCAACTCACTAAGCAGAATGGTGAGTTGGTGGTTCCAAGCTTTGAACCAGTAGCTGCTACTGACAGAAGCTAACAACAAACTGCAAGAAAATTGAGTTGGTAGGTTGACAAAAATCCCTCGCTATGGTAATGCTGTAGCGGGGGATTTTTGCAACCGCAGATTTTAGGATCGCGAATTAAATAATTTACACTCTTGAAAGTGGGGAGTAGGGGTTGGGCTTATAGCCCGCCCTTTCTGGACGGGCGGGACGCCCATCCCACAAGAACCATCAAAATTCTAAGTTATTTAATTCTCATTCCTTAGCGGATAAACGCGGATAAACGCTGATGGGATGATATGAAATGCTAATTTCGGCAACTTGCGAAAATAGCCTCACACCTCAAACCTAACACCTACAACCGAACTCTATCACCTCATAGCTATTACCTAATGCCTACAACCGAACACTTTTAACTAATTAGCTCGATCGCCCGATCGGCTTGAATCAAACCATATCCACTGGCAAGGTCAAATCCAACATCAAAACCGGGCGTGTTTGGATCGTCCATATCCAAAGCCGTTTGCGCTAGGACTCTATTAATGTCCGCTGGGCTTAAGTAGGGATTTGCTTGCAGCATCAAAGCCGCAACTGCCGCCGCATGAGGAACCGCTGCAGATGTGCCCGCGAAATTGGGGAAACTGTCAGCATCTTCCAGAATATCGTTGCCAAAGAACGTCGTATTGGTATTGTTGGGAGCGACGAAACTCGGCTGCGGGCGCAACTCAGGTTTAGATAGACGATCGCCCGTTTCGTTAAACAAAATAGGAGTACCGCCAGCCGAAGAAAAGTCTTCCAATATAGCAGGATTTACACCGTATTCAGGGGTGAGCAAGTAAGAGGCTGCTCCGATTGCTGCGACTCCTCTAGCATTTGCCTTTCCGTATGCAGTTGAACTATTGGTGTTGTAATTGTTGATTTTGAAAGTAGCAGAAACGCCCGCCACATACTTCATTAAACCGGGAGCAGCACCCGATCGCTTGGCAATCATGAGATTGAATAAATTGGAGCCAAAGGAACCATCATTGCGAAATGTCAGCTCCTCGAGCGGATCTCCTCCTACATTTGACAGCATACTGTGAGCCAATACTTTTTGTTTTGTACTGTCAACAAAGTAAATATCGAGGTCGTTAGTCGATCGACCCATCGGTGAGTCCCATTGGAATGAGATGGTGAAGGAATCATCTTTCTCTAGCGTGATGCTTTGATAGATATCGACTCCAATCCCCGGATCGAAGTCATGCAATTCTCCAAAACCAGCAAAGAAACCAGCCGAGTTGAAAGCACTTTGATAGCTAGCGCGAGCTTTATTACCTGCCGAAGTAAAGTAGACAACTCCTTTTTTAACTACTTCCTCGATCGCTTGGGCAATGATGCCATCCTGGAACATCGGTTGAGATAGGAAACCCACATCATCTACAATGATTTGCGCTCCCTGTGCTGCCAGCGAGCGAATGCCATCAGCCACAATTCTTTGACTTGCTTTGAAGAATTCTAGAGAGCTGTTAAACTCACCCGCTGCAGAGCCTGTATGAAATAACAAATCGGCTCCTGGAGCAATATCGTGGATAATTTGCAGCAAAGCTCTGCCTTCATCGGTAGGTAAAAATTTATTGTTCGTATATTCTGCTAACACCTTAACATTTGCAGGCAAATCGCCACTTTTAATATCTGCGGCTGCTCCACCCAAACGGTTGAAACTATCAGATATAACCCCGATTTTAACGCCCGTGCCATCTACCTTAAACTGTTCTCTAGCGAGATCCGATCGCATGGCCCGATCGCCCAGGCTGGTTACAGATCCAGGAGGTTTTAAAGTGAGGAAGGCTGAATTGTCGATCGCGCTGGCACTGGTGTTTTTGATAATTGCCAGCAAATTCCCAGTCTTAGTGCTAATTAATGTACTGTCGCTGTTGTCGCCTGTGCCTTGATAAACGATTAATTCATCAAGGGTTAACCCCGCAGCTAAACCGAGCCGATCGCGATCGTTAAGATTAAAGTCAGTGAGAATATCAGTTCCTTCCTGGGCTTCCAACACGAAGATATCGCTCTCAGTCCCGCCGATTAATACATCTAGCCCCGCGTCGCCCGCGAGCAAATCGCTGCCAGCATTCCCCCAAATCGTATCGTTGCCGACATCGCCCAACAGGATGTCATTATCGCTAAGTCCATTGATGCGATCGCCACTTTGATTGTTTATTGCATCGCTGACATGGTTGAATCTTGCCATCAAATCGTTGAAATTGTTGGGCAGCGCGATCGGGCTTTTCATGTTACTGGCTAGCAGCAGATTGTGGCGATCGAGGAAAGTAGATAAGTTGATATTTACAGGATCGATGTTCATAGAAGTTATGCCAAATTCCAAAATTTTTTCACGCCAAACTAGACATCACTTAGGTGCTGTCGGTGCATGTGCTTTTTAGTCGTTTAATTACGGCTTCATATCCCTAAACAAATCTCTTGGGATGTTAGGCGGCCAATCGAGGGGCGGCATTGGGAAGCCATTCTGCTGGGAAGCAGGCTGTTGTTGACACCGCTTTTTGTCGTCATTTAAGCCAAAGCCCATGTTCCAACTGAAATTTTCGTTGCGGGTGATGCTTTGATTTCTCCGATCGATTCTGGCGGTAAAAGTCCCGGATTCAATGATGGTATTACCGCGTTTTATCTCATAGGAAAAGTCATTATTGCCAGGTTGTACGGCTAAATAGCTACCCTTGTGTGTGATGTCAAAAGACACTTTAAATCCTTGCGACATTGGAGCTTTATCGTATCCGCGATCGGTATAAGGAGAAGGGTTGCGATCGAGCCCGGGGGTGACATTTCTGATAGTAACGCGCAACCCTGGAGCGGGTGGCGTAGTTTGGGAAATGAAGGCTGCTCTCCCGAAGACTAGCTCTTCGTGGGTGCGGCTGTGAGTCTCCATATTAGGGTGGTAGAACTGACCGACACACTTGCCTGAGTCTACTTGGTAAGTTGTAGTGACAGATAAAGTAGTTACTGCACCGACATTGAATTCCTCAGATGCTTGAAATTGCAATCCGGTTTGCAGGGCGGGTGATGGGGTTTGGGCATTGGTAATATCAGACAGCACCGGTACGCTTAACAGTGAAATTCCCATGACTGTAGAAACAAATTTTGCTTTCATTGTTAGGATTGATTTTTGTAATTTCATCGGTTTAGCCTCACAAATATTTGCAATTATCGGCAAGTTTTAGCAAGCAGATAACCGAGCTCGTGTCCGATCGATTACCATAACAAAAACTGTTTGTAGTGCGGACTTTATGCAGCAGGATAGTGCGGGTTAAAGTCCAGAATACGAAGCATAGTTATTGCGGTCGCTCGCGCCTACACGATAGGATACGATAATTTTTGGGACTGGCTGATTTCTAATTCGATTTATTCTCAATCTAATGCAAGGTGTTGTTTGCATCATGTGTACCAGCATCTCGAATTCAGGCTTTCATGTCGATAGATAAACTTCGCGTTACAGATCGATTTTCCACAGAGCAAGTTCGTGCAGGGTATCTGCCACAGCCAAACTGTTGAACTTAAAGGAGTTTGAGCCAACTTCTGGCAGTCGGTTAGAGTCCAAAAAATTTAACCGCATTGCAATTCACAAAATCCGTTTCCTGTCAATAGCTGAAATTCGTAAATTATTTGGTAAGCTTCAAAGGAAATATTGTTCGATAGGTAATTTTTGTAACAATTAATACTTTTATCGATAAAGTATGGAGCTGGAACACGGACTTGAATGGGTCGATCGGCTGGTGAAAAATCGCACGGGCAATCCTCTGACTGCTATGGAAATTGCGCTGCTTAGAGGTGCGTGGTTGGGACAAACCTACGAAGCGATCGCACAGACAACTAACTACTCTGCCAGCTACCTCAGCCGTACCTTTGCACCCCAGTTATGGCAACGTTTATCAACTGCCTTTGGCGAATCTGTAACGAAGAAAAGCTTTCGTGCTTGTATAGAACGCCTTGCGGCCGGACAAATAATTGCACAACAACAGGGACAAGACACAGAAAAACAAAAAAATGCTCCTGTTCTTGCTGACCATCAAGCTAGCCTTGCCCAAACACCAGCCACTGCGATCGGCTGCCTCAATGTGGATCCTCTTTGTGATTGGGGAGAAGCGATCGATGTCTCCATTTTTCACGGACGCACTCAAGAATTAGGCAAGCTAACCCAGTGGATAGTGCGGGAGCGCTGTCGATTAGTCGCCCTGTTAGGGATGGGTGGCATTGGCAAAACCGCACTGTCAGTAAAACTGGCCCAGCAGATTCAAGAACACTTCGAGTTTGTTGTGTGGCGATCGCTGCGGAACGCGCCTCCCCTAGAAGACTTGCTCAAAGACCTAATTCTAATACTTTCCCAGCAACAAGACATTGAGCTGCCTCGATCGACTTACGAACAAACTTCTCGTTTATTGCAATACTTGCAAAAACATCGCTGTCTGCTGATTCTAGATAATGGCGAATCGATCTTGCAGAGCGGCGATCGAGCCGGGCACTATTTACCTCAGTATGAAGGCTACGGACAATTGTTGCAGCGTGTTGGCGAGAGCAGCCATCAAAGCTGTTTAGTCTTTACCAGTCGTGAAAAACCAGACGAAGTTGCGGTTCTAGCAGGAGAAATCTCTCTAGTGCGGGTACTGCAAACGATCGGTTTAAGCGCTGCAGAAAGCGATGGCATTTTCTCAAGTAAGTCTTTGAGCGGTTCAGATGCCGATCGCCAACAGCTTAATGAACTTTATGGGGGAAATCCTCTGGCTTTAAAGATTGTCGCCACCTCGATTAGCGAAGTATTTGACGGCAATATTTCTGCGTTTATACAGGAAAAAACTGCTGTTTTTAACGGAATTCGGTTGTTACTTGATGGGCAATTCAATCGTCTGTCGGATATAGAAAAACAGGTAATGTATTGGCTGGCTATTAATCGAGACTGGGTAACAACTCAGGAATTGCAAAATGATTTTTTCCCTGCGCTTTCTAAAGCCAAACTGCTAGAAGCATTAGAATACTTGCGGCGGCGATCGCTGATTGAATGCAGCACTCAAGGATTTACCCAGCAACCTGTTGTCATGGAATACATGACACAGAAGTCGATCGAAACTGTTTGTGATGAAATTTGTCAGCAGGCACCGCAATTATTATCAACCTACGCACTGTTAAAAGCGCAGGCAAAAGATTACATTCGAGAGGCGCAACTGCGAGCGCTCGTGCAACCTCTGATTGCTCAACTGTTGGGTCATTTTGGCACTCAACAGGCGATCGCGCAACAATTACAGCCAATGCTAGAACGCCTGAAACGAGAACCTCACCTCCGATCGGGATATGGAGCTGGTAACTTAATCAATCTACTATCTCAATTGCACGCCGATCTGAGTGGATATGATTTTTCTGGCTTAACGATTCGTCAAGCAGATTTGCGACAAGTGTCGCTTAAACAAGTTAATTTAGCTGATACCCATTTGATTAACTCAGTCTTTGCCGAATTACTGGGCAGCCTCAATGCAGTTGCCGTCAGCCCAGACAATACCTTAGTCGCAAAGCTCGGTAACGATGGCATGATTTGTGTTTGGCAGGTGGCAACAGGTCAACGAGTGCTTACCTTAGCAGCCCACACTTCTTTAGTCTTGAAAGGTTTGGATTTTAGCCCAGACGGACGATTGCTGGTGAGTGGTGGTTACGATCATCTCGTCAAGTTGTGGGATGTCACAACAGGAAGATGCCTGCAAAGCTGGTTCGTTGGTAATTCTGTGCTAGTAACGATATTTAGCCCAGACGGTAAGCTAGTTGCCTGCAGTAAAGATGGCAATACGATCGAACTGTGGGATGTCCAAACCGGGCAATGTCTCAGGGTGCTTTCAGGCAGTCAGGCTCAAGGTATTGGGTTGGCATTTCACCCTCACAGCAGGCTACTGGCGAGTGCTGGGGCCGAACTAACAGTCAGACTCTGGGATGTCTCGACTGGAGAATGTTTGCAGACATTTGTCCATACAGATATGGTGTGGTCAGTTGCTTTTAATTCTGACGGTACTCATCTGGCGACGGGTGGAGCAAATTCTTCAGTCAAAATCTGGGATCTAGAAACGGGGGACTGTCTCCATACTTTGGAAGGTCACAAAGGTCCTGTAAATGCGATCGGCTACACTGCTGATAGCAGCATTTTGGTAAGTGGCAGTAGCGATGGCACCGTTCGCCTCTGGGATGTCCGGACTAGAAGATGTCTTAAAGTTCTGTCGCAAGGCGATGGAGATGCTGTCTTCGCAATTGGCTGTTTCTCGAACAGTTCGATCGTTGTCAGTGGCAGCGTTAACGGAACCATCAGATTTTGGGATACAACAATCGGGCAATGTACCAGAACTTTGCAAGGAAAGATGATTGCTTTTAGAACCCTCGCCTGCAACAGCCAGGGAACTCTACTGGTTAGTGGCAGTGAAAATGGTCAAGTAAGAATTTGGGATATAGCAACTGGACGCTGCTTGAAAGTTATAGCAGAACATACTATACAGGTTTGGGGTACTGCGTTTCATCCCCAAAAAAACTGGTTTGCTACGTCCGATTTGGGTGGCAAGGTATGCCTGTGGGAGTTTGAGGTAATTGCTCAACCTTCTACTCTCAGTCAAGCTTCAGAAACTGCATTTGACTGTCGTCTTAAGACGGTTTACCAGCATACCCATTGGGTGCAAGCGATCGGCTTTCATCCTCAAAGCGATATTTTAGTGATGGGTCATGGCGATGCAATGATTCGGTTCTGGGATATTACTACTGAAACCACGATTAAAACCCTATTTGATGGGGGGCATTGGAATGTACTAGCAATCGCGTTTCATCCGCAAGCTCATCTCCTAGCAAGCGTGAGTAACGATCCGTTAGTCAGAGTGTGGAATGCAAACACTGGCGAGCGTTGTATGGCTTTGCAGGGTCATACCAGTCGCAACTGGACAGCGGCCTTTCATCCCCAGGGGCACTTGCTGGCAACAGGTGGTGATGACCATTTGTTGAAGTTGTGGGACATTAATACAGGTCAATGCTGCGTTACTTTGCAGGAACATACGAGTTCGATTTGTTCTATTGCTTTCAGCCCAGACGGTAGATTAATGGCAAGCAGCAGTACCGATCGCACAATTCGCCTGTGGGATACAACAACTTGGCAGTGCCTGCGAGTGCTGCAAGGACACACAGGAGCGGTCATTTCTATTGCGTTTCAACCGCATTGTGATGGCGTTTCTTCAGATCGTCCGCTGATTCTAGCCAGTGCTAGCTATGATGAAACCCTGCGATTGTGGAATGTTCAAACAGGAGAATGTCTCAAGATTCTCCGTCCCGATCGGTTATATGAAGGCATGAATATTACTGGAGTAACCGGATTAACGGAACCTCAAAAAGCAACATTAAAGGCGTTAGGAGCGATAGAAAACCAATTATGAAATTTCAGTAGGTAGGCGTAAATAAACCCGCTTATGTAACAGAATGTAAATAACTCGAAACTTCTGCGATTGCCTTTCTTCGGATCTTAACGAAGAGAGGTTCTCTTCGTTAAGCTCGCTTGTGACTACGCGCAGCGGTTCTGTTGTCGAGCAAACTGTCGAGACTGAGGAAGAAACTCCGAGGTTTATCGAATTGGGCGCTGCGCTCGATCGGGGCGAATTCGAGTTACAAAATAGCCTCGCTCAAGGTGTCAGCAAGCGGCGCGAACAAACTAAGGTGTTCAAGCTGACGACTACTTCTGACAAAGTAGCTTTGAAAACTTTAATTCAAGCTGCTTACCGTCAAGTTTTTGAACGCGACTTGAATCCCTACGTTGTGAAGAATGAATTTACGGCCCTAGAAAGCAAACTTGGCAACAATGAAATCAATCTCAAGGAGTTCATTGAGGCTTTGGGCTGCTCATCGCTGTACGTCAAACAGTTCTACGCACCTTATCCCAATACTAAGGTGATTGAGTTGGGAACGAAGCACTTCTTGGGCCGCGCTCCCCGCAATCAAGCGGAGATTCGGACGTACAACCAAATCTTGGCAAGTAAAGGGATTAAGGGCTTTATCAACGCGATGTTGAACAGCGTTGAATATGCGGAGGCGTTTGGCGAGGATACTGTTCCTTACCGTCGCTTTCCGACTCTGCCGGCTGCGAATTTCCCGAATACCGAAAGGCTGTACAATCAACTCACTAAGCAGAATGGTGAGTTGGTGGTTCCAAGCTTTGAACCAGTAGCTGCTACTGACAGAAGCTAACAACAAACTGCAAGAAAATTGAGTTGGTAGGTTGACAAAAATCCCTCGCTATGGTAATGCTGTAGCGGGGGATTTTTGCAACCGCAGATTTTAGGATCGCGAATTAAATAATTTACACTCTTGAAAGTGGGGAGTAGGGGTTGGGCTTATAGCCCGCCCTTTCTGGACG